>NZ_JABDQL010000123.1 GCF_013042245.1 Winogradskyella sp.
TATTGAAAAATCAGATATACAGAAAGCGAGTAAGGTGAGATCTACTAAAGGACTGAGTCTACATGTTTATGGACGATTAGCCGCAGCCTTTATAACACTAATATTTAACTCTTGATTCGCATTATTATTTTACTTATGGGTGGTTTTACATTAAAAATGATGAATAAAAAAGAGGATTAATCCATAATCTTACCATCTACCATAGTCAATTTTCTATCCGCCATGGCTGCCAATTCTTGGTTGTGCGTAACGATAACAAAGGTTTGCTTAAATTCTTCTCGAAGTTTAAAGAAGAGTTGATGGAGTTGTTCGGCAGATTCACTATCTAAATTCCCTGAAGGCTCATCTGCAAAAATGATTTTAGGCTTATTAACTAGTGCCCTAGCTACTGCCACACGTTGTTGTTCACCACCAGACAAGGCATTGGGCTTATGGTCAATTCTATCTGACAAGCCTAAATAGGCAAGGAGTTCTTTGGCACGTTTCTCGGCTTCAGCCTTTGGTGTTTTATAAATAAATGCAGGGATACATACATTTTCTAAAGCTGAAAATTCTGGTAATAACTGATGAAACTGAAAAATAAAACCAATATTGGTGTTTCTAAACTTTGCTAACGCTTTATCGTTTAGTTGGCTTATGGCTGTTCCATTAATTATAAGTTGTGTGTCTTCTTTATAGTCTGGTTTGTCTAGTGTTCCTAAAATTTGAAGTAGTGTTGTTTTTCCAGCGCCCGAAGCACCAACTATTGAAATAATCTCACTTTCTTCGATAGAAATATCGACACCTTTAAGGACATGTAAGTCTTTATAAGACTTAAAAATTTGCTTTGCTGTAATGATTGCTGCCATAGACCGTGAAAATAATATTTAAAGTCTAGCCATACAATTAGCTTTGATTATTATTTTTTGAGAAAATAGATTTTATACCATTAAAATCTATAAAATATTGAAGCCTTAATGAAAATTGGTTTAATGCTGGTTGTTCAAAAAGTGTATTAAAACTTGTAGAAAATGTATCAAATGAATTATCATTAACATTAAATAACTGGTTTCGGTACAAGGCTGTTAAAAAACTACCCGGAGCAAATTGCCAAGAGTAGCTTAAGTCTACATTCCATGTTTTAAAATTTACATTTGGGTCATCCGTGACATTATCTAAATTATAATTGGAATCGGTAGTTAATCTTCCATTATCTAAAAGTGTAAATAGCTCGTAGTCATAATCTACTGTATCCCAATAATTTCTTAAGTTAAGAGATAAAGTATGTAAAGGGTTAAATGTATAATTGGCTGTAATTGTATTGGTTACACGACGTCTGTCTCGTTCTCCAAATATAGTTTCATCATTTTCACTTGTTGCAAAACCCCGTTCGCCCTTACGTTTATTATATTCGAATTTGTATACCAAAATGAAGTTGTCGTTAAAACGATACCGTGGTTCTAATTCTAAATTAACGGATGTAAAATCACGTCCATCTTCAAAAATAGCACCTACAGAAGCTCTAATGTCGTAAGCAAAAGGCCTGTTGTAGTTAGTAGAAATAAAGCCTCCAATTCGACCTGAATTTTCAAAAATAAAAGGACGTCCATCTCTCGATTCGAAATAATCGAACTGTTTTCCAGGGCTAAATCTAAAGTTAAACCCGTAAGCATCTAAGGATTTTTTAGCGATAGCAAAATAGTTAGCTCCAAAATTAAAGCCAGAAAATACACCAGGATTTGCTAAACGTCTATAATTCACAAAACCATTAATTCTATAACGGTTTAGTTTTTCCGTAGGTTCAAAAATTTCATAAGACCAATCTGCACCAAAATCATTTCTGTTGTTCCTTAGGTTTAAGCCTATATCATTGATATTAAATTTAGTGTCCGCAAACCTATGGTCAAAACTATAACGCCAGTTGCCATGAGTTTTTCCAACAAATAGAAAGCTACTAAAACCAGTTTCCGCTTCCGCATTTTGAAAATTAACATGACTTAATCTTGCTTCAGTATCTATTCTAAATGTATTTCGTTTATTTTGAAAGTTACTAACTAAAGCTGTTGCATTAGCATCCCTAAAACTACCTTCACGAAGTACATTGGTGTTTATTAAGCTTATGGATGAATTACCGTTGTACTGTTGGTCTACTACAAAAATATTATAGTTTGTAAAAGGTTCTACAACTTCATCTCTTAAAATAACATCATTATCATCTGTTATGGCTGCTGTAGTCTTTTCAGTGATGGCGTTCAATATTCCAATTCCTAAACCGCTTTTAGAACGCCCCGATACCTTTATGGCATTTAAAACTTTCGTGGTATTCGGTCTGTTTAAATTTTCATTTTCGGCCAAGTCTACTTCACCTACAGGCGCATTACCAATTCGTCTAGAAAAGAATAAACCACCTTTTGAAAATAAATCCACGCCTTCTGTAAAAAATTGACGTTGTTCTCTAAACGTTTGCTCAAATGGCCCAAGATTTAACTCCAAATTATCGAAGCCTACTTGACTAAAATCAGGAATTAATGTAGCATCTAAAGTAATATTGTCTGTAATACCATATTTAATGTCTAATCCAAATTTTAAATCTGTTTCTGTTTCTCCATCAAAATTAGTAGCAATACCTGTTGTAAATGGATATAGATTTAGCCTTACAGGAGGCTTTATGTTGTCTAAACCTTTTAATTCGCCATGGTACAAACCAATATTTCCTTGAGTTGGGTCAATAGGATTCCATGTATAGCGAGCTCGGTCTCGTCTAAATTCTCTATGAAATTGAATACCCCAAGTTGGTGTTTCTTGTTCGGGAAAACGTAAGGCACGATAGGGTATTTTTATTTCTACGGTCCAACCGTCATCCTGCATTTTTACAGCGCTTTTCCAAACAGCATTCCATCCAAAATCTTCTCCTATGGTTGGGTTAACTATAGCGTCTGCTTGCTGTCCAGAGGCAAACACAAAAAATGTAGTGTCATTTTGTGCATCGTTGTTTGGATTTATAACCACTAAAAAAAAATCAGCCTGACCAAAATCGTCTCTATTGGTTTGTTGTTTCATTATTTTGCTAGGGTCATCGTACAAATAAGCCGAAATATATATGGCTTGGTCATCGTAAGTCATTTTAACTTCTGTACGAACGTCTTTAGAAGCTTTTAAACCAATTTCTGGCTGAAAGGAAATGAAATCAGTAGCTATTTCTGCATTTTGCCAAGCTGAATCATTGAGGTTACCGTCTATCTTAGGCGCAATTTCATTCCGGTTAACATGGAGAGTCTTTTTATCTTGACCGTTTACTAACGTAACCATTAAAAATATAAAAAGAAAAAAAAGCTTAAATTTTGACAACAAAATACCTCTGGTTTTAATGGCTTTTAGGGATTGGAATTTTTATTAATTTGACACAAAGCTAATAAGCTAAATGAGTGATTGCTCTTAATTAAACGTTAAAAATCAAGGACTAGAGTAGTGCCAAGTTGATATTATTATTTTTTGGAATGCTTATTGATTTAATTGAATAAAATAATATATGAACAAATACCTTAAATTACTTTTAAGCCTATTGCTCGACGCTATGGGTTATGTCTCCTTTGTTATCCTTGGTATTGGTGAATTTTCAGATATTGTTTGGGCGCCATTATCTGGTTTTATAATGACAAAGCTTTACAAAGGAAAACAGGGACGTATTGCTGGTGTTATTTCTTTTGTTGAAGAAGCGTTTCCTTTTAGTGATGTTGTACCTACATTTACATTAATGTGGATATACACTTATCTTTTAAAATCTAAGAAAAAAGGATAATTATAAAGATTTTCTTATGGCTATAAACCCAAAAATAAGAAGAGTTGTAACTATGAAATAGGGTATAATATATTCTTTTAATCCTAAAACTAGCAAAACAGCAATCATCAATAATTGAAAACCTAAACCAAAAACAGAAAGCATAGTCATCATCCAATTCGGTAAAATTTTTCCAGTAGAAGCATTTCGGTCGAGCATATAAATTGCCTTATCAAAACTACCATATAGAATTTTATACAGTTTGAATAATATATCTACGTTTGCCTGAGTTTCACCAGGAAGTGCAGTAGGTGTCTTGTCTTCAAAAATACGGCTGGTTTTATCTCCATTATACCTGTTTCTTAAAATAACGTAGTAGTAGTTATATAATGTTCCTTGTAGCTGTATACCAAAAAAAGCAATAACTGTATACCATATATTGGCGTTAGTAATTTGCCAAATTGCCAATAGAATAAAGCCATTTAGAATAATATCTGATACAGAATCTAAATACCTACCTGTATAAGAAGGTGTGTTTTTTAGTCTTGCCAATTCGCCATCTGCCGCATCTAAAATAGATTTTAAAATCAAAAAAAAAGCAGCTAGGATATAGTACCCTTTTATAATACAGAATACTGCCAATAAACCAGAGATAATAAACCAAATAGTAACATGTATAGCTGTGAATCGCGTATTTTTAAGTGATTGGGAAATTACTCTTGCTATTGGTCTTCCGTAATCTGAAAGATCAATAAATTTACAAGCTTTGGGAAGTTTGGACATTTATAAATAAACAGAATGCATTTTGCTGAAATATATCAATATTGAAAATCTGTTTTTCGAGCTGCAATATAGTCAATTAATAGTTGAATAATTGGTTCTTTACTCTCAATAAGCAGGGCAAACGCATCTAAAAAAGTTTAATATTTGGGGTTAAATCATTGGTTTTCAGTTGTTTTTATGAATTAATTTTTGTATATTATATTGATAATCAATATTTTATGTACTTTGAAAACAACA
>NZ_JABDQL010000125.1 GCF_013042245.1 Winogradskyella sp.
ACTTGAGCGGATTAAGAATAATAATCAACGCCTAAAGGAGTTTGCATTATATGCCATTACAGGGCAATCCGCTTGGGAATTATGGAGAACAAGTACTAATTCAGTCATATATTAGAATATAGCCTTGTTTTTTAGAGCGCGACCTCGTTCTTTTTCCATGTAGGCACCTCTCACGAGTTTTATACCTATTTTATAATTTTTGGTCTTAGCTCTTTGATGTAATCCCTTTAAATAGGTTAATCTATCCCAGCGATACGCTTGTAGTGTGTTAAAAATGATAACGTCTTCTGTGTTATATTTTTCCATCATTTCTTCAATAAGACTATCTGCCGTATCTTGCATCCAACTTTCTTCTGCGTCAATCAACACGGGAATATTATATGTGTATGCTGTTTTGCAAACTATATCAAATCGCGTTTTTATAGCTTTCCATTCAACCTTTTCGGCGGCACTTAAAGGTGTGCCTTCTGTAAGTTTTTGATAAATTTTAAATCGTCCAAAACCTGTGGGTTTAAAGACCACAAAAGGAATAGCTTTATCTGTTTTAGCAAACTCTAAAATTTTTAATATTCTCTGAAGTGTATTATCAAACTGTTGCTCTTCTTGTTTACCTTCCACTGAATAGTCTAAAACCGTATACACATTTTTAGTATACATTTTTTCGACAACTTCTTGACAATCATTTTCATTTATGCCTCCACAAAAATGATCAAAAACGGTAGCGCGAATTAATTTTTCAACAGGCAATTTAATTTTTAAGGCAAAATTAGTTGCTACTGCTCCAATTTTTACTAATGATGCTTTACGTATCATTTTGAACAAAACTAATGCTCTGATAAGTTCCAAATCTGATTTCAGAGCCAACGCCACTTCTGTATTATCAAATAATTTTTTCACTTACTTTGTTTTTTTATTCGGCTTAGAAAAGTATATAAAGCACCTGAAACAATTAAAGATTGTACCGCAGGAAAACCCATTGGGAACAGGTATTGTGTAATATATCCCACTAAAAGTCCTACGGCAATACTTATGGTTGCTAACCAATTCCATGATTTAATGGTAGTAACTTCATTTTTATCGACAAAAAAGTAATGTGCCATGATGACTCCAGCTATAACTGGAACTATTAATGCAATGGAATATAAAAAGTTTACGAATTGATCCATAATGCCTAGCAAAGCCAAAATGATACCAACAATAGCAAAGACGAGTGTCATTATTTTTCGGTTTTTGTTATCATGTAGACTAAACATGTTACACAACACCAAACCACCTGTGTAATTACTAACGAGTTGACTGGTCCAAGTCGCTACCCAAAGGACAACAAAGCCCCAAGCAGGAAAACCTAATTCTTGCATTACTTGTACAATGTCTGAATTACCGGTTCCAATAGACATAATTCCACCAACTATAAACAGCGGAAAGCCTACGATAATAATTCCTAATGGAATTAATATATTATCTCTCCATGTTGGCTTTGCAAATCTTGTATAATCTGGTGCAATTAACCATTGCGCAACATTAATACTAATCACTAAATTAATGGCTTCTATAAAAGACATAGAACCTTCAGGATTCCAAGCACTAATTTTTTCCCAACCCATGTTATTTATGGATAAGTAGAGCGCAACTGTTACGAGCAGTAATCCTGCAGGAATAGCCACATAATCTACCCATTTAATAGAGGCATAGCCTAATATGGAAGGAATTGCAAAAAGAATACCAATACCAGCGGTACTCAATACATAAAGAAAAAAATTGTCAACTTTATTAATGCCAACCAAAGCACTAAAGGCGTCTGTAGCCACAGATGTTTGTATCGCCCACCATCCTAGTGTTAAAGCTAAAATTACAATACCTACAATAATTCGTGACTGTTCTTTTCCAAAACTTAAAGCCGCTAAAGCGGATGATGTTAGGCTAGTTTTTGCACCAATATAGCCTTGGATGGCATTTCCAATCCACTGAAAAAACACCAACGCAATCACTAAAACTCCAATGATTTCTAGTAAGCTAAAATTGCCTATCAAAATACCGCCGATTAATAATACTGGGATGCAAAATTCTAATCCACCAAAAATAAAGGCTGGCACATACCAAGGTTGTCTTTCGTTTAAAGGAATAGATTCTGAAGCAGAATTTTTAGTTTCTTTGGAATTTTTTGATGTATTTTCCATGATTTTAAAATGTAGTATCTAGATGTTAGTTACTGTTTTATATTTCTTTGAATAGAAAAAATAATATTTTGCTATCCTTCAAAGTTTCGGTTTTTCGGATTTCGTCTTTATTCAAATAAATTAAATCGCCTTGGTTCATTATTTTTTCATTTCCATCTTTTGTATATACCTTTAGTTTGCCAGAAACTAAATAGCTTATTTCATGCGCATATAGTGCTTTAAATGGAAGTACATGACCTTTTTTTAATACCACTGAACCGCAATCTATCACAACACCATCTTCTTGTTTTTGAATGATATATTTTAGATACTCTTTTTCGGGATAGGTTAAGGGTGTAACTTCCATATGATTTCTATGTAATTAGTCTTTAGTAGGTGGGATAATTTTCTAAGGCTTGTTGCTTTGTGATATAACCATTTTTTATATCCTTTTGAATTTTTAATAAAGGCCTATTTTTAGGGTTTCCATATCCACCACCTGTAGCGGTGACCAACTTTACACGATCGCCTTTATGTACCTTTACATTGGTTACCACATTATAATTTTCTTCGGTACCGTCTGTTCGTATAACGGTAAAATAATTATAGCTCCCTTCTTTTCCTTCTTTAAGACCCCAAGTTGGGATGGAATAGCCTAAGAATGCACCTGTTAAAAAAGCTTCTTCAGATAGTATTTTGAACGTAAGATATTGTCCATTACCACCTTGAAACTCACCATAACCACCACCTTCATTATGAAAAGCATATTCTTCTACGATAACGCCATATTTTCGTTCTCTGGTTTCCGCAGGAATGTTGTAGGATTCTCCATGTGCATATGAGAATTGTCCTCGATTTCCGTCATGAAAGGCACAGGCTCCCCAACCACCAGAAAGTGGCTCAGCTTGCACATAGAATTCGTTGGTCACAGGATGAATACCCGAAATATACGTAACACACACCGATCTAAAATGACCAGCTGGTAATTTATCTGGCACAATTGGGCCTAATGTTTTTAGTAGTAAATCTATCGCTGCTAAAAACACTTCATAATACACAGATATAGGTGCTGGGGATTGCGCGCTTACGACTGTCTTTTCTGGACAAATTAATTTTACATGTTTAAAAGAACCATTATTTGCAGGTAGAGTAGGAGTTGTAATGGATTTAAAGGCTGCTCTTACTGCGGTTTCTAATCCTGTTCTAGACAGATTTAAAGGCCCTTTTAATTGTTCGTGTGAGCCTGTGAAATCACAGACCATATTTTCGTTTGAAATAGTAATTTTTAATTTCAACGGAAATGGTCCATTACCAAAACCGTCGTTTTCAATCCAACCAGTATTTTCATAGGTTCCGTTTGGAATTTTCTGAAGTTCTTTTAAGCTAATGCGTTCGCCATAATCCATAAATTCTATAGCAGCTTGTTTGTAAGCATCTAAGCCATATTTTTCAATAAGTTTTAAAATGCGTTCTGCACCAACATCATTGGCAGCAATACCCGAATATAAATCTCCTAAAGTACTTTTAGGTAGTCTTACATTAGCTTCTATCATTTTGATAACCGCTTTATTTAGACTACCATTTTCTTTTATTTTAATAAAAGGAAAATGCAGTCCTTCCTGAAATATTTCAGTAGAAATTGTAGATACAGACCCTGGATTTGTACCACCTATATCTGTCCAGTGTGATTTATTTACTGTAAAAGCGACACGTTCTCCGTTATAAAACACTGGCGTAATAATGGCAATGTCAGATAAATGTGTGCCACCACCAACATAGGGTGTATTTGCGATGATTACGTCTCCCTCCTTTAAAGGGTTATTTTCGTTAAATTTTTCTAAAGTTTCTTCAACAACAAGACTCATAGCTGCCAAAAAGGTAATAACGCCATTGCCTTGTGCGAGTAATTGTCCTCTACCGTCAGTAATGCCAACTGCATAATCTAATGCTTCATAGATAATTGGGCTCATGCTGGTGCGCTGGATGGTTTCGAACATGGCTTCACCAATAGAAATTAATGAATCCTGAATAATATCTGATGTAAATTTATCTAAGCTCATATTTAATTTATTTTACTAATGATGATATTTGCGTAGTCGTCAATTCTAAATTGATGGTTTGGCGGTACAACGGTTGATGTAGATTGTTCGACTATAATTGCTGGTCCTGCGATGTTCATACCTGGGTCTAATTTATCTCTATCGAAAAAACGACTTTGATATATACCAGATACATCAAAATCTACATTTTCAGTAGTAATTAAAGCGTCATCAACGGTATAGCCTTTTGCTTCAACTTTCCCAATTACGGGCTTGTTCACGATCACTTCTGCTACAAGGTGATAGTTTACAATTTCAATTTTTGTATCTACAAGGCTAAAGGCATATCGTTTTTTATGAAGTTGATGAAAATCGAGTTCTATTTCATCCATTTTCAGATCATCTAGATCAGATAATTTTAATTTAACCGAATGCTCTTGCCCATTATAACGCAGGTCTAAATAGTATTCAAATTCTATATCTTCTTTTTGGTAGGCGTCGCGTTCGTAAGCCATTATAGCTTCATTTTTCATGTCCTGAAACACGATTTTTAAGTCTGCAAACTTATCTTCGTTTAAGTCCATGACATCGGTGCGGATGTAGTCTCTTCGTAAATCAGACATCAGCATTCCAAAAGCAGAAAACACACCTGCATTTAATGGTATTATGATTTCTGGCATTTGCAATTCTTCGCCTAAATAGGCGCCATGCATTGGTCCACCACCACCAATGACCACTAAAGAGAAATCTCTTGGGTCATAACCTTTGTTTACGGATACACTTTTTAAAGCGTTGATCATATTAGAATTTGCAACCCTAATCACACCTCGTGCAACTTCCTCCATCGTCATGTCTAATTCTTCACAGAGAGGTTGAGCGGCATTTTTTAAACTATCAAAATCTGGTTTTAATTCGCCTCCTAAAAAATAATCTTTATGAATACGATTGCATACCACATTGGCATCGGTCGTCGTAAAATTAATACCTCCTTTACCATAAGAGGATGGACCTGGATTTGCAGCAGCACTTTTAGGACCTACACGCATTTTTCCTCCATCATCCAGCCAAGCAATACTTCCGCCACCATTACCAATTTCTACAATATCAATGACAGGAGTGAGAATTGGAAACCCCGCTTGAGTTTTTGTTTTTTCAATGTTATATGTGGTTACTATTTTTGGAATACCGTTTTCAATGAGTGAACATTTTGCAGTCGTCCCACCGATATCGAGTACCAATAAGTTTTCTTTACCAATAGTTCTACCCAAAACAACGGCTCCTAACATACCACTTGCTGGTCCTGATTCTATTAAGGTAATTGGGTTGGCTTTTACATCTTCTACTGTGGTAATACCGCCATTAGATTGCATAATGTATAAGTTATTTTTATAACCTAATTTTTGCAAATGGTGGGTGAGATTGTTTAAATATTTTGTTGCGATAGGTTTGACATATGCCGATAAAACCGTGGAGCTTGTGCGCTCATATTCTCGCCATTCTCGTGTAACCTCATGTGAGGTTATGATTTCAAATTGAGGATGGTTTTTACGAATATAAGAGGCTAATTGTTTCTCGTGAACTGGATTTTTATAACCGTGTAAAAAACAAATAGCAATAGCTTCTACACCTTCTTTTATAAAGGTAGTAATGTGTTTGTCAACCGAAGTTTCATCTAATGGTATAATAACTTCACCCAAATAATTAATACGTTCTTTTACTTCTTGTCGTAAATAGCGTTCTACAAAGGGTTCTTCTTTTTTGAAGTTGAAGTTATACAGGTCAGGACGCGTGCCTCTTGCAATTTCTAATACATCTCTAAATCCTTCGGTTGTAATTAACGCAGTTTTAGAACCTTTACGTTCTGTTATAGCATTAATGACCACAGTTGTGCCATGAGCGAAAAAATCTATGGTATTTAGATCTAAGCCAATTTTTTCTATCGTGTTTAGAATACCTTTTTCAAATTCACCTGGCGTTGTACTAGACTTAGAAACCTCTACCTTTTTTACTTCCTTAGTTTTTTTATCGTAATCAAAGAAGACAAGGTCTGTAAAGGTTCCTCCAATATCTGTTGCGACTCTCATAGTATTTTTTTTATTTAAATTGATTATACAAGCAGCCTCCCTAACTTACTATTTGGTAAGAAAAGAACAAATTAGAAGACTGCTTAAAATGTATTTAGAAGTTATACGATAAGTCGATACCTACTGTAGTTGGCGTGTTCGGGAATCTTAAGTTATTAAAGCCAAACTCTGCTGTTGGGAAAAACTCTGTATTGAATTGGGTGTCAAAGATATTGTTTGCCCAAACGGTAACCCCAAATTTATTCAGCTTTAGGTTAACTCTTGCATTTACTAAAGTATAAGGGTCTTGTTTGTATTCCTCTAATGGATCCCAATATTGTGTACCTCTACTATCTACATTGACATTAAATCCTATGGTAGAACGCTCTGCTAATTCAAAATTGGCATTGGCACCAATCTGAAATGTACTTTCTATGGTAAAAGGAGAGGTGTTACCACTAACATCAACTTCTTCATTGGTTTCATAATCAAAGGCAGCCGCATTGGTCAATCTGTTGTATGTTCCTTTTTTAATTTCTCCATCATTAAAACCAATGCTGGCAAAGAAATCTAGGTTATTAGTTGCTTTAAATTTTATTTCAGATTCGAACCCAACAATTTCAGATTCCTCAAAATTATAAATACCCAATACTGCAGGCGTTACCGGAATAAAGGTGTATTGCTGTTGGTTTTCAAAATCAATACGGTAAAAAGCATTGTTAAATATTATTCTATTGTTTAAGAAACTTGTCTTTAAACCAATTTCGTAGTTATTTGTAAATTCTGGTTCATAAGTTCTACCGAATTTTACGGTTTCATCCGAATTAAATCCGCCACTTCTATAGCCGCGACCATAGTTAGCATAAGCTAGCACATTATCCGTAAATTGATACGCTAATGAAAACTTAGGCTGCCATACCGTAATGTCGTTTTCAATACTGTTGTCTGAGATTCTAGAATCATTAGTGAGTTTATCATAATCAACACGCACACCTGCCGAAATGGTAAACTTATCTGTAACCTTATAGTCTACAAAACCAAAACCAGCTAAAGTTTGTATGGTATTATCATCGTCATTACCTACCAACGGATCCGTGCTATAGTCTGCATTTTCTGCAGATGCATCTGTAAACCCTCCTTGGTAATAGGTGTTATTTAAAAATGTTGATGTATTTAAATAGCGTTTGCTATTTTGAAATAATGTACCAAAGGTATAGTTAAGTTTTGTGTCTTCGGATGAATTTGAAGTTACCCTAAATTCCTGGCTAAAGGTATCAGAATCTGATTGTTGAGAAACCTTACTAAAGGCATACTGCGAATAATCATTTTCACCAATATAATAGCGTCTTGTTGCATTAAAAGAGGTCACAGACTGAAATTTTGCTCTCTTAAGCGACCCTTCGATTTTAAGACTACTTAAAGAGTTAGATAATTCTGAATCTCCTAAAATATCTCCAAAAGGCTCACTAGAGTAATCATCATCAGCAAGAACAGGAATACTTGGGTTAAAAATATCTGTTTTCGTCACATAATAGTTTCCACCAGCATCAATTTTAAAGTTATCTTGTACAAAGGTTGCAGACCATCTTGGATTAAATCTGTATTTTAATTTGGCTCGAATATTAACTTCATCCGAAAAATCTACGGTCTGACCTAAAAAGGTGTTGTTAATTAAACCATCAAAAGTGCTGTATCTACCATTTATACTATAGTAGAATTTATTCTTAACAAAAGCACCAGAAGAAGAGATGCCCGCTCCGAATAAACCGCCATTACCTGCATTAAGCATTACTTTGGTTTTATTTTTATTGGTAGGGTCTTTTGTTATGATATTTACGGCGCCAGCGATTGCATTTTTACCATACAACGTACCTTGTGGACCTTTAACAAATTCTAATAATTCAATATCATATAAAGACATATTCATGGCACTAGCATCTGGTAAAGTCATACCATCAATAACAACTGCAACTGGAGATTCTGCATTTCTAATTTGAGAAATTCCACGTACGGTTAAAAAATTAACTCCTGGTTGTTGTGCTTCTGTAAAGGTTACGTTAGATATTTGAGCTGTAAAAGACTGTATATTATCAATGCCACTAGCCTCAATTGTAGCTGCATTTACGGCCACTGTTGTTTCGGGTAGTGTCTGTATGGCTTGTGTTCTATTCCTGGCCTTACTTGCTACAGAGGCAAAACCCTCTATGGATACGGCGTCTAACTGGCTGGCTTCCGCTTTTAGACTGACGCTAAGATTGTCGTTCGTTATTTGGACAGTCTGAGTCTCGAACCCCAAATAAGAGATTTCCAATTCTTTAACATCTTCGTTAACAGTGATAATAAACTCACCGTTAAAATCTGAAGTTACCCCATTGGTAGAATTCCCTTTTTCAACGATAGTTGCACCAGGTAAGGGATTGCCTGTGTCATCATAGACAGTGCCTCCAATATCCTTAGTTGTTTGTGCCGATAAGAAGAATGTTGTGAGACATAAAATGCTTAAGAGTAGCTTTTTCATTTTGAATTAATTTTTCATTAGATAGACAATTTTACAAACTAAATTATATTAATTCCATAATTCCTGTTTATTTAATATTATTAATTAATTATAGGAATTTAAATGGAATTAG
This sequence comes from Winogradskyella sp., assembly GCF_013042245.1. Classification (GTDB taxonomy): domain Bacteria; phylum Bacteroidota; class Bacteroidia; order Flavobacteriales; family Flavobacteriaceae; genus Winogradskyella. Next base: position 8,889 of record NZ_JABDQL010000125.1, read on the forward strand.
AGTAATTTTAAAAAATATAACAACTTATTAAATAATGAACACTAGAGGAATTAAAGTATCAAATGGTCTTATTTTAGCACTACATAAAGAGCTTTTAAGTGTTTTTTCTAAACATTATGGTTTAAAAATAAAAACCTTAACCGTATTCCAATTATACGGTTTTGGGGATTATGATGAGCTTCGTCCAAGTTTAAAAAACTACATCATGGAAATCACGCATCAGCTTATCAATGGTAAATATATTTATAATAAAATCAGGGAAGTTGATAAAGGTAATAGCAAATATGTAAGATTACGAAGAGATTATTTATCCCTTTTAATTTTATCTGCTGGTTATGAAAATTATACACAATATATAAACAAATCGCCTTATATAAGTTCTCAAATTAGAGAAGAAGAAGGGAGTAATTTTGATGAAACCTCTAATAACATTGATGCGTTGTACTATGTAGGGTATTATGTAGAGGACAGACAGTATTATATAAAGTCTAAGCTTACCATTAACAAAATGAAAACGGCATCTTGGGAAATTTTATATTGGGAGAATAATACCACGCCTACCTATTACACTTATTTTGGAAAATGTGTGCCCACAGGAGAAAGCGCACTCTCCTTTTATTTTAGTAAAGAAAATTCGAGTTTAAATAAAGAATGTTTTGTCAATTTGTTTTACGGTAATAATATGCAGTCAAAACCTGTGTTATTAGGCGCTTATTGTGGTTTTAACCGAAGCAATAGTCCGGTCATAGGCAAATTAGTTTTTGAGCAGGCGCAAGACAAGGAAGACCAGGATTTAAAAGTAAAGTCTAGGAACATTAACCCTATATTTCATCATTATTTGTATTCCCAACGTATGGAGATCGATAATATTCTGCCTCGAAAAGATTCAGATCTTACCGTATCTCTAAACAGGCTAGAGATTATTAATTTTTTAATTGGAGATTATCTTGGTTTTTATTTAGACCGAAACAACTATTTAATCCCTATCTCTTTTGGTGTTATAAATAACCTTGGCGAAATAAAATTTAAAGTAAACAATATAAATTTTAAGGGGATTGGGAGAATTAGCAGAACCGAAAATTACCTTATATCAGAGTTCAGCGAAAAAACACCTTCCTATTCTCAGTTTTCATTGCAAGTACAGCCTTTAGAACGTGATTTGTTTTTGGGGCAAATGCTTGTTTATACAGGGGCAAACGTGCTCAATGGAAAAGTACTACTTTGGAAACAGAACAAAAATCTAAAAGCATTTATAGATACCAATAAAGAGTTTTATCTAAATAAAACTGATTTAGAGGCGGATATAAATGTAAAAATCACCGAATATTTAGAAAATAAAATATGAAACCCATAATGGGCATTTGGCAAACAATGGCTAATACCCATTGGAATAATTAAAGCATTGATAGCCTAAATATTACAAAAATGTAAATAGATAAAAAACTATTAGATCATACATATTTATCTAAAATAATGACGGATATTAAGAACCCAATCAATATCAAAATGTTCAATATAAGTTAGACGTTAAACCGATCTTATAAAACTTTAATTCATTGCCTTTTATTGGTCCCAAAAATAGTTAAAACTATGCACTTTAGTGCATCCGCTTTAGCTTCTAAAAATACCTACCTTTGTTTTTATGTCACATCAAAGGGTAAATGGTCATGCAGTTTCTAGATTAACTGTTCATATAGTTTGGAGTACAAAGTACAGGTATTCTGTTCTCAAAGGAGATGTCCAAAAAAAGTGTCGTGAATTATTAATCCAAATCTGTGATGCAGAAGGAGTAAATATTCTAAAGGGTGTTGTTAGTAAAGATCATATTCATATAGAATATCTCCCTTCACAAGATATAAGTACATTGGTAAAAAAATTTAAAGGTAGAACTTCACGACGTTTACAGCAGGAATTTCCAGTGTTGTATAAACGTTATTGGGTATGCATTTTTGGGCAATAGGTTTTGGCTTTTGGAGTACAGGAAACATTACTGATCAAATGGTTAATGAGTATTTAGAACATCACAGGAAATCTGAAAATGATAGTGAAAATTTCATACTTGAGTAATCACGTACTGCTGACTTTAGTCAGTAACAAACCTATGGTACTTTAGTCCATAGTGGTTTATTTTCAGTCGTTGTAAATGTTTCATTCTTCCATACACATTCTTCGTAATTGGTATAATCAAGAGCAATTTCTCCGTAATAAAATACCAACTGTTGTAAAACTTCTGCTTTCCTATCTTCATTAGATTTATCGTAAAAGTTCGAATTCAAAAAAACACTTAAAGCAAATCGATCTACATTAGTATTTGAATGGTCGTAAAATTCTTGAATTGGTCCTGAGCCACTATAAATTATTCCTGAGGTTCTATGTTTTTTCCAAAAAGGTGCTTTGTAGGTCAACCCAATTCTAAGAGAATCATGCATCCATGTATGCGTATTTAATACCAATGCAGAAATATCCTCAGGTAAATCCGGCTAAATTTTGATAGTGTTAGAAAGTAAAAGTGATGGTAATGTTGAAACTACGTATTTTGAGTTATAGCTAAAATCGTTGGATTTAGTAATAATGTCATTATCATTGAGTAGAATTTTACTGATAATTTGATTTGTTTTAATAAAATTTCCATCTATTCGCTCTAATAGTGCTTCAATTACAGCAGAAGTACCGCTAGAAATCAGATAGTTTTAGTGTCGTTTTTGGGCAATTGTACCAATTTTGCTGATTTTAACCATTGGGATGATAAATTACAGTGTTACCTTAGTGTTGCTCAAACACAGAAATATTAAGTTCCTTCAATAGTTCTAAAGCTGAAGTTTGTTGGTCAATAAGCTAGGTTGCACCTAATTCTATAGGAGCTTGATTTGTATTGGATTTGGTTAATATTCTTACCTCTAAACGTTCTATAGCTTCGACAACTATAAAATTAATATTCGCTTTTTGAAGAAAATAGGCGAGCGATAAGCCTGTTAATCCACCGCCAAAAATAAGAACATCCGTTTTTAGCTTATTTATAGGTTACGAAATATAATTCCAAATATTCTTATACTTACTCATCTCACGATAGGTGTTTAAAATAGCTTGATGCTGGGGTAAACTAAGTGCGGGGTCAGTTCCTAATATTTTTTTTGCTTGGTAACGTGCTTCTTGCAGAATGTCCTTGTCTTTTACCACATCTGCAATTCTTAAATTTAATACGCCGCTTTGTTGCGTTCCCATAATATCTCCAGGACCACGAAGTTTTAAGTCTACCTCGGCAATTTCAAAACCATCAGAAGATCTCACCATAGTTTCTAAGCGTGTTTTACTATTTTCTCCCAATTTATGGCTAGTCATTAAAATGCAGTAGCTCTGTTCGGCACCACGGCCAACACGACCTCTTAGCTGATGTAACTGAGACAGGCCAAAGCGCTCTGCACTTTCAATAACCATTACAGAGGCGTTAGGCACGTTAACTCCAACCTCAATAACCGTAGTGGCAACCATAATTTGAGTTTCACCTTTTACAAAGCGTTGCATCTCAAACTCTTTATCAGCGGGTTTCATTTTGCCATGAACTATAGAGATTTGATAGTTAGGCTGCGGAAACTCTCTAACAATACTCTCATAACCATCCATTAAATCCTTGTAATCCATGTGCTCGCTTTCTTGAATCAATGGATACACAACATAAATTTGTCTGCCTTTAGCGATTTCATCCTTCATAAACTTAAAGACTTTCAGGCGATTACTATCATATCGATGTACCGTTTTTATCGCTTTACGACCAGCAGGTAATTCGTCAATAACTGAGATGTCCAAATCTCCATAAACAGACATGGCTAAAGTTCGTGGAATAGGGGTAGCAGTCATCACTAAAATATGTGGAGGAACTATCTTTTTAGAACTTGCGTATGAAGCTGAATTTGAACTCGAATTCTCATCATCATTTTTTAAAATTTGCACAGAAGTTTTATCCCATAATTTTTTTCGTTGTGCAACTCCAAATCGATGTTGTTCATCTATAATAGCCAAGCCTAAATTCTGAAATTTAACCTTATCTTCAAGGAGCGCATGAGTGCCTACAAGTATCTGTAAATTGCCATTTTCGAGATTTTCATGGATTTTTTTTCTTTTTGAAGTTTTAGTTGAGCCTGTTAATAGTGAAATTTTGATATTCAGTGGTTTGCATAATTCTAATAATCCATTATAGTGTTGGACTGACAAAATTTCAGTTGGCGCCATTAAGCAGCATTGAAAATCGTTGTCAAGCCCCATGAGCATTGACATAAATGCAACAATGGTTTTTCCAGAACCTACATCGCCTTGAAGAAGTCGACTCATTTGTGCATTGCTACCCAAATCAGCCCTGATTTCTTTTAGTACACGTTTCTGTGCGTTGGTTAATTCAAAGGGTAAATGGTCTTTAAAAAAGGTGTTAAAATACGTTCCGACTTTATTAAATTTTAATCCTTTAATTTTTGATTTATGGATAAGGTTTTTGAGAATTAATTGCAACTGTATATAGAACAATTCTTCATACTTTAATCGGAATTGTGCGCGTGCTAGTAGCTCTGGAGATTTTGGGAAATGAACGTTTAAAAGTGCTTCAGATTTTGAGAGCAATTTGAGGTCGTTTATAGTCTCTTTAGGTAGCGTTTCAAAGAAGGCTCCTTTGGTTTCTAAAAAGAGTTGTTGCATTATTTTAGAAACCACTTTATTGGTAATGCCTTTGTTGGATAGTTTTTCTGTCGAGGGATAAATAGCCTGCATGGCTGAACGTAGATTGCTGTCCTGTTCCGATTGTAATTCAATTTCTGGGTGCGGCATACTGTATCTTCCGTTAAACCAATTAGTACGCCCAAAAATGACGTAAGGCTTACCAATCTTAAGGCTTTCGCGTATCCACTTTTGTCCTCTAAACCATACAAGTTCCATCATTCCGGTATTGTCTTTAAAATCAGCTACCAGTCTTTTGCCACGTTTTTGAGCGACCTCTCTAAAACCTATGATAGTACCAATAACTTGTACTTCGGCATTATTACGATGTAGTTCGTTGATTTTATAATAGCGTGTACGATCAATGTAGCGATTTGGAAATAAGTTGAGTAAATCTTGATAGGTTTTTATCCCTAGCTCTGAGCGTAACAAATCTGCACGATTTGGTCCAACACCTTTAAGATAATCGATGGGAGTCTGAAGATTTACACTCATAAAGCGAATTTAATTCATTTCTCTAAAACTCATAAGCTAAAATTTCATTTTGGTCTATTCCTTGTGTAGTTTTACCGTATGAAGAAATGGATTTTTGGTTTTTGCCTATCAATTGCTGTGTTTTTGAAAGCGCAACAAAATGAATATGTGGATTTTAAGAAGATTGAAGCTAACATAGAGTTTTTGGTTGATTCTTCTAAAGTAAAAGGTAAGTTAATTTATCAATTTGAAATTTTAAAGGATATTGATTCTGTATTTATTGATGCTCAGTCTATTTTGTTTTCTGATATTAAGTTAACAGAATTAATGGCGTATACTGATGTAGAGTTTGTTAGTGTCAAATACAAGAAAAATAAATCAAAATTGGTAGTTTACAATAATTTCAAGGCTGATAGTAGTTATGAATTAAGGTTAAATTACCTGGCAAACCCTCGAAAAGCATTGTATCTTCTCAAAAGAAATGATTATTTAAATATTTGGACCCAAGGTCAAGGCAAGTACACAAGCCACTGGTTGCCTAGCTTTGATGATATGAATGAAAAGGTGGAGTTTGATTTATCTATTATATTTAATGAAGATTACACAGTTTTAGCCAATGGAAAATTAGATAGTATTTCAGGTTCCGGAGATTTTAAAAATTGGCACTATAATATGAAGAAGCCCATGTCTAGCTACCTCGTAGCTTTAGCTATTGGTAAATACGATAAGAAAACTGAAACTTCAAAAAGTGGTATTCCTTTAGAGTATTATTACTATCCTGAAGATTCTCTAAAAGTCGAGCCAACATATCGTTACACCAAACAGATATTCGATTTTTTAGAAGATGAGATTGAATTTAACTACCCTTGGCAAAATTACAAACAAGTACCAGTGCACGATTTTTTGTATTCTGGTATGGAGAATACGACACTCACGATTTTTTCAGATACTTTTGTGGTAGATTCTATAGGTTTTAACGATAGAAATTATGTCAATGTTAACGCACACGAATTAGCACATCAATGGTTTGGCGATTTGGTTACTGTAACTTCTGGTGTGCATCATTGGTTGCAAGAAGGTTTTGCAACTTATTATGCGTTATTAGCGGAAAAAGAGATTTTTGGTCAAGATTATTTTGATTTTAAACTCTATAATTCTGCAAAAGATTTAGGTCGTCAAGATGTTTCAGGAAGTGGAACATCACTACTTAACCCTAAATCTAGTAGCTTAACATTTTATCAACGTGGCGCATGGGTTTTATATGCTTTACGCCATAAAGTTGGTGATAAAGTATTTAAAAGTGCTGTAAAGAATTATTTAGAAAAACATCAGTTTGCTAATGTCGAAACATCAGATTTTATCTCTGAAGTTGAAGCAATTTACGGTCAATCGCTTTCTAAATTTGTTGATAATTGGATAGTTGTTAAAGATTTTCCGTTTAACAATGCTATAGCATTGCTCAAATCACAATCCAATTTCATACAAGAATATATTATGGTGGATTGTGAAGCAAACTCTTCAAAATGTGAAGATTACTTAACTTATTATCTATCAGATGAAGCTAAAATAAAAGTCATTTCCCAGCGTCCTGATTTAGTATCTAACAAAACCTTTAAGGAAAGTAAAAAAGTGCGTCAAGCGATTTCGCAATATGTAACTACAATTCCTAAAGAATTAAAAGGAAATTACGAAACACTACTTGATGATGCATCTTATCTAACTATTGAATCGGCCTTGTATAATTTATGGATTAATTTTCCGACGGCTAGAGCCCGTTACTTGGCCAAAACAAAATCTGTTTATGGGTTTTTAGAAAAAAATGTGAGATTGTTATGGTTGGTTCTTAATTTGAATACGCCAGAATACCAATCCGATAAAAAAGAAGAAATTCTTAATGAATTAAAAAGCTATACTAATCCTGATAACAATTTTCAATTACGTATTAATGCGTTCAATTTCTTAGATTTAATTGGTGCTTGTGATGCAAATTGTAGAGCCAATTTAGAGCAAGCAAAAACACATCATAATTGGCGAATGGTTAAGTTTGCAAAAGATATGCTTAAAAAACAAGATAAATAATGCGTGCACTGGTCATTTCTGGAGGTGGAAGTAAAGGTGCCTTTGCTGGTGGCGTGGCACAATATCTCATGGAACAAGAGAAGCGAGAGTATGATATGTTTTTAGGAACTTCCACAGGTAGTTTACTCGTTCCGCATTTGGCTGTCAACAAAATAGGTAAGCTTTATGATATTTTTACCAATGTACAACAACATGATATCTTTAGTGTAAGTCCGTTTGTCCAGCGCAAAAAAGGAGATAGAGAATATGTTTCTATAGATTTTATTAATTCTTTATGGCAGTTTATTCGTCGCAAACGAACGTTTGGCGAGAGTAAAACGCTTAAGAAAAATATTAAGAAAAATTTTACTCAAAGCGAATTCAACAAAATTAAAGAAACCAAGCATGATGTTGTTATTACGGTTGCTAATTTATCTATGAACCGAGTAGAGTATAAGTCTATTAATGACTGTTCGTATGAGGAGTTTTGCGATTGGATATGGATTTCTTGTAATTACATTCCGTTTATGTCTTTGGCAGAGCGTAATGGTCACGAATACGCTGATGGTGGTTTGGGTAGTGTTATTCCTATAAGAGAAGCTATTTTACGTGGTGCAACTGAAGTTGATGCAGTAGTTTTAGAGGCTGAAAATATGGATAGGCAAAAAGTGTTAGGTAAAAACCCTTTTTCTTTAATGCTTAATCTGTTTGGCCACTTACTAGACCAAAACGAACGAAATGATATTCTCATTGGTAAACTTGCGGCCAAAAATAGAGGTGTGAAACTTAATATTTATTACACGCCAACAACATTAACCGAAAACTCTCTTATTTTTAGTAAACGGCTAATGGAGAAATGGTGGCAACAAGGTTATGATTACGGAGAAAGAAAGCATTCTGTTGTGTAATGATCAGTAATTATCTTTTGCAAACAAGGTTGAAAGTTAAAAAAGATATGTGTTTTTAATAATCGCTTAAGCTATTACCATAATTCACTAACTTCTTTTCTTATAAAAGAAAGTCCAGCACTACTTGGAGCTGGCTTATCCATCAGATTGGTTAAAATTACTTCACGAAGTTTATCTGCTGAATCAATTTTATCGCTTAAACTTGATTTCCGTATCAATTGAATTGTGGCGTTTTTTGAAGCGTTTATAACATTCCAGCATTCGTCAGATATATAGATTTGCTGAGCAAGATTGTGCTGAAATTCTTGTTCAATATTTGCTATAAGTAAAGATTCGTAACTTTCTTTATTTGATGAATTTGGATTTAATCTAACTACTAATTTGTTTGGCGAAATTCGTTCTAAAAATAACGCCATACGTTCATAGGCTTGTAAGCGTAATGGAAGCGCCTCTTTTTGTAGGTCTTGTTTTAACGAAAATCGTCGTTGTAGGCTTAGGTTATCAGTAAATCCTTTAAAAAAATAGTAGGCTATGGCAGCTACAATTAGCGTAGGTAATAGAGTAATAAATAATTGTAAAATGTTATCTGAGGTCATATATTTAGGTTTTAAACAAACATAGAATGATTATTTTGTTTTTGCAATTAAGCTTTGGCTTTTCCACCGAGATATATACAGTTTTTTAAATCTTGCATGTTAGTGTAATCGACAGAAGTTTTATTGTAGCCAAACGTAGTATTAAATTCTTTAGACAGGTTGTGGTCATCGACATTCATTTCCACGTCAGTCATTTTAAACTGACATGGATGTTCATAGCCAGCAGCATGTGTAATCTCAATTAATTCCTTTTTAAAGGTTTTAAAGTATTGTGCCAAACGCTCATATTTTAATGGAATATTAATTCCTTTTTGTAACCACTTATTTTGTGTAGCAATACCTGCTGGGCAACGGTTTATATGGCAAACTTGAGCTTGTATATAGCCAATAACGCAAATGCCCAACAACAGGGAAGTTGTGGCTAATGGTGTGTTTACTTTGGAAAAATATATATCCCTGATGGCAACAATAACTAACCCAATAAAAATTCATGCCCACCACGAGATTTGCCCTAAGAATTGAATAATGCTATCCATAAATTAGTTGTTCAAATAGTCTAACGTAATCTGAGTAAAAGCTTTAACGCCAAGTAGTAAGCCACTTTCATCAATTTTAAAATCAGGTGTATGATGCGGAAAAGATTCTGTATTTCCTGGAGTCATTCCACCTAAAAAGAAATATACGCCAGGCACTTTTTCTTGAAAGTAAGAGAAATCTTCACCACCAGTTGTGGCTTTCATAAGTTGTACGTTTTCTTCACCAGCTACTTTTTGAATAGATGGTAAAATTTGCATGGTCAATTCTGGGTCATTATTAGTAACAACGGTATTGTTTTGCCATTCTATAGTTGCAGAACCGCCGTATGCTTTTGCAATATCTGCCGCCATTTCATTCATGCGTTTCATGATTTGTAATCGCATGTTCGAATCCAAAGTTCGGACAGTTCCAATCATTTCAGCAGATTCTGGAATGATATTGAAACGTGTACCTGCTGTAATTTTTCCTACTGTAATTACAGCAGCTTCGTCTGTAAGTCTAGCTTCACGACTTATGATGGTTTGAAATCCATCTATAATTTTTGCCGAAATTAAAATAGGGTCAACACCAGACCAAGGTTGCGAACCATGTGTTTGTTTTCCTTTTACATTAACCACAAAACGCTCTACAGAAGCCATAATACCACCAGTTTTATATTTAATCACACCAACTGGAGTTTGAGAGTTAATATGTAAACCAAAAATAGCATCGACTTTAGGGTTATTGAGAACACCTTCTTTAATCATCAGTTTAGCACCACCTTCTTCACCTGGTGGTGGACCTTCTTCGGCAGGTTGAAAGATGAATTTAATAGTACCATTAATTTTATCCTTATGTTTAGCAAATACTTCTGCAGTTGCCATTAGAATAGCAATGTGTGTATCGTGACCACAGGCGTGCATCACACCAGTTTCGGTATTTAGGAATGTGGTTTTTACATCAGATTTAAAGGGTAAATCGTTGCGCTCAGTTACGGGTAAAGCATCAATATCTGCTCTAATAGCGACTACTTTTCCTGAGTTATTTCCTTTTAAAATACCAACAACACCTGTTTTAGCGATATTTGTTTCTACTTCTAATCCTAGCGACTTTAAATGCTTAGCAATCTTATCTGCTGTTTTAAACTCACGGTTAGAGAGTTCAGGGCTTTGATGAAAATCGCGACGCCACTCAATGAGTTTGTCTTCGATGTCAATAATGTCTTGTTCAATGGCGTTTTGTGCGGTTATGCTTAAAGAAGCAAGTAGTAGTAAAGCTAGGAATTTTTTCATAGTGTTATTGAGGTTTATTGGACATTATATCTCTAAATGCCAGATATGGGCTACTAAGATATTTAAAAAAACGAAAACCATTATAACCTGAGTTCGATTAATAAAAAGCAAGTTGATTAGATTTAATAGTTTGATATTTAATAGCAGGTTTTTTAGGTAAAAAGCTATAGGCTATAAGCCCTGCGACTATATTCGACAAGAAGTTAGTAAAGCTTCTATGTCTAGAATGTTCAATTTGACAAATATTTTTAAGTTCATCATTTATAGTTTCTATAATTGAAAGTTTTCTGAGTAAAATTTCATCACTCATTGTCATTAAAGAATTCTTCATATTATTTTTAATATGTGTAATTAAATGCAATCCATCAATAAAAAGAAGTTGCATTAGATCTTTACCAATATATCCTTTATCTGCATATAATTTTCCGTAGATTTTATCTAAAAAAGATTTCTTTTTTAAGGGGGTTCTATCATCTACATTTGCTTGTGTTATGGTAAAATTTAAGATTTCTCCTTTGTCATTTATTATGATGTGAAGTTTGAATCCATGAAACCATCCCATAGTAGACTTTCCAGTGGTAGCAACACCCTTAAAGACTTTGTTGTTCTTAATTCGTTTTGGTTTACAAACTCTAACAGGGGTTGAGTCTATAAAAGAAATACCTGTACATTCTCCCAAACAACAAGTCTTTAAAAACAAGGTCATTGGCATTAAATTTTGACTCATCAATTCTGTAAATCTATTATATGAAACTGTTGCAGGAAAATCATCTTTCATATGTTTTTGGACATAAAAAATATAGAAATGTTTAAAGGTTCTAAAACCACTTAATTGGAATAAAACAGTAATTGTAATTATCTCACTTTTTGACATAATTGATGGGCGTTTTGAACGATTTCCTAAAAGGTGTTTATCAACTGTTTGATTATATTCTTTGCAAAATTCATCAACAACACAATAAATTTCTGTAATTTTAGAGTAGATTACCATAGATAGATTTTTAGATTAATAAATTGATTTTCAGAACCTTAATATACTAAAAATCTATCTTTTATACTAACAAAATCTACTTAAATATTAATCGAACTCAGGTTATTAGCTAGAAGTCGCTACATTATTGCTAAAAAACCACACCAATGGACAGATAATCAAAAACAGAGAGCTAGGCTATTGTTCAAAAAATATCCAGAACTTGAAATTGCCTATAACCATACTATAGAATTTAGAAACATCTAAGAATTAAAAGATAAAATAATGGCTAAAGAACGCTTTGATACATGGATAGAAGACACTTTCACAAAAGAACTCAAAACATTTTATAGATCAGCAAATACTCTAAAAGCTAACTTTAGTAATATCCTCAACTTTTTTAATAACAGAAATACGAATGCTAATGCAGAATCTTTTAATGCTAAAATTAAACTCTTTAGAGCAAATCTAAGAGGGGTTACAGACACCTCTTTTTTCCTCTTTAGATTACATAAACTTTTTGCCTAATCCCCAGAAAATTAATGTGACTCATAATAATTGACTTACTGTAATTTTATGATCTTTAAATACTGAATAATAAATTGATTATCAGATAATAAGATACAAAAATCAAATAAGAAAAACAAGACAAATAATTAATAATCAATAGGTTAAGTCATTACAGGAAATGTTTTGTAAAACAAAAAAACCGGAAGAAAAAATCTTCCGACCATGGCTGCCAAATTCGTCACTTTTATTATATAATTTTCTTTATGACACGAAGCTTATGTGTATGTGTATTGGTCTCAACATTGTAAATACCACTATGGTCTAATCTATCAATCCTGACTTTTCCATGGGCATGAATAATGTAATTATCTTCCATGATAATACCTACATGTATAATATCGCCTTCCGCATTATCAAAAAAGGCTAAATCACCAGGCTCACTTTCTTCAATAAAACTTAAAGCTTCACCTTGCGAGGCTTGTTGAGATGCATCTCGCTTTAATTTGTGACCGTTAAGTTTGTAAACCATTTGGGTAAAACCAGAGCAATCGATACCAAAAGGTGTTTTCCCGCCCCAAAGATAAGGTGCGTTAAGATAAACAAATGCAGTTTTTAAAAGATTAGATTTCTTTTGTTTTTCACTTTCCTTATTACCATCAAATTTATGATGTAATAAATCAAGGCCATTAAGTGAGGCACCAAGCGGTATTGTAAAGAGATTGTTGTTTTCGTCAGATACATATTCTAATAAATCAATGGATAGAATAGGTTTAGATTCATTCAAGGTTTTATATTGAGTATCTGTAATATTTAAGTATTGCTTATTATCTATCCAACCTTCATATTTATCATATGCAATTCGGATACGACTCCACTTTTTACGCTTTTCTAAAACTTTAAAAAATTCACCATAAAGTACCTGAGAAACAAGTTCTGACTTGTCACACGGTTCAGACCGAATGGGCACAATACCAAGGTTACAAATACCGTATTGCATATAATTATCCTAATAACGCTCTAAGACTAAAGCAGATGCACCACCACCACCATTACAAATAGCTGCAGCCCCATATTTTGCATCATTTAGTTCTAAGATATGAACTAAAGTTACTAATATTCTTGCTCCAGAACATCCTAAAGGATGCCCTAAGGATACTGCACCACCATTAATGTTTACATTACTGTCGTTGAGACCTAAAATTTTCATATTTGCTAATCCTACTACAGAAAAAGCTTCATTAAATTCAAAATAATCTACATCGTCTATTGAGATGTTAGCTTTTGCTAAGGCTTTTGGTAATGCCTTCGCAGGAGCTGTTGTAAACCATTTTGGCTCTTGTGCTGCGTCAGCGTAACTTTTTATTGTAGCTAGAGGTTTTAATCCTAATTCCTTGGCTCTCTCTTTAGACATCAAAACCATAGCTGCTGCACCATCGTTAATTGTAGATGCATTAGCAGCAGTTACTGTACCTTCTTTTGTAAAAGCTGGCCGTAAAGCAGGAATTTTTTCCAACTTCACGTTTGTATATTCTTGGTCTTTATTAACTACAATAGCATCGCCTCGACGTTGAGGAACTTCTACGGGTACAACTTCTGCATCAAATTTACCATTATCCCAAGCATTTTTTGAACGTTCATAAGACTGAATTGCAAAAGCATCTTGGTCTTCTCTAGAAAAACTGTATTCTTCTGCACAAGCGTCTGCACAAACACCCATAGCATTTTTATCATAAGCATCTACAAGACCATCTTTTTGCATTCCATCTTCAAAAGTGACTGGACCAAATTTAGTTGCTGTTCTTGCATGGTAATAATGTGGAATTAAACTCATATTTTCCATACCACCTGCAACAACAATATTAGCATCCCCAAGCTGAATTGCTTGAGCTGCTTGCATTATGGCTTTCATTCCAGAAGCACAAACTTTATTCACAGTTGTACAGGGTACTGTATCTGGTATGCCTGCATAAATAGCTGCTTGTCTTGCTGGAGCTTGCCCAGTTCCAGCCTGCACTACATTACCCATCAATACTTCTTCAACCAATTCTGGTTTCAAATTTATTTTTTCTAACGCAGTTTTTATTGCTGTTGCTCCTAATTTTGGTGCACTAACAGTTGATAAAGCACCCATGAAACTACCAATAGGTGTTCTTACAGCTGATACAATTACAACCTCTTTACTCATAATACTTCTGTTTTCTTTTTTGCTAATGCGAATTTAATGATTTTTGAGGGATTTGATTATGAAATGTTTCTTAAAGAGACTTCAAAATACATATATTTATTACATTTGATTGTATATGAATGAACTTGTAAATAAATGGTATCGCAATCATGCGTTAATCTATAAACTTCTACTCTTATTAGGAACTACTTTTTTTATAGTGTATTTGTTCCCAAAAACAGGCAAATTCAGATATTCTTTTGAAAAGGGAAAACCATGGCAGTCTGAAAATCTATATTCACCATTCGATTTTGCAATAAAAAAATCAGACGCACAAATTAAATCTGAAATTGAAGATGTTACCTCAAGGAGTGAAGTATATTTTGAAGTGGATTCTGCAGTAAAACGTGCAGCAATTGACAATTACCTCGAACGTTTTAATAGTGTATTTAAAGATTCGGTAATTGGTTTTGAGGATAAAAATGTATTGTATTCTAGAGGAAAAGTAGCTTTGTCAGAATTGTACAAGTATGGTGTACTTAACTCTATTTATAATTATGAAGATAGTAGACTGCTAACTTTGGTTGAAGATAATGCTCAAATTAATAAAGTTCAGTTTAAAGACTTAACTCAGCAAAGTGAAATTAGACCTTATTTAGAGAATTTATTGAGTAAAAACAGGCTTGAAACCTACAGAGAAGACTTTATATCGTTATTTTTCAATTTAATTCAGCCCAATGTTAGTTTTAATAATTCATTGACAGAAAAAGTTTTAGAAGAAAAACTATCTAATATTTCAAAGACTAGAGGAATTGTTTCCGAAGGCACCTTAATAATTTCAAAAGGACAGGTTATCGAAGATGAGCACTATAATATTCTTAATTCTTTAAAATCTGAATACGAGTCTCAGGTTTGGAGTTCTAACAGTTATAATTGGGTCATCGTAGCTTACACGCTATTAGTAGCTTTAGCGTTATTGATGCTGTTACTATTTTTAAGGAAATATAGAAATGATGTGTTTTTGAACAACACTAAGGTGACGTTTATTTTCTTCAATATTGTTGTGATGGTTGTTCTAACAACTATCATCATCAATTACAATTCGGAGTATCTTTATGTAGTCCCTTTGTGTATTTTGCCATTAGTATTAAAAGCTTTTTTCGATGCCCGTTTAGGTCTATTTACTCATGTATTAACAGTTCTGCTTTTAGGCTTTATAGTCCCCAATAGTTATGAGTATATGTTTTTACAGATAATAGCTGGTATCGTTACTATACTAACTATTTCCGAACTTTATAAACGTGCTAATCTATTTATTTCTGTTGGGCAAATCACACTTATATATATAATTGCATATTTCGCATTTTTTGTAATTCATGAGGGTCAGATTTCAACTATTAAATGGGAAACCTTTGGACTTTTTATTCTTGGAGGTTTAGCAACCTTATTTGTACAGCCATTGATATATATCTACGAAAAATTATTTGGACTAGTATCTGATGTATCATTATTAGAACTTTCAGATACAAACGCTAAGCTCCTCAAAGAACTATCAAATAAAGCGCCTGGTACATTTCATCACTCTTTAAATGTTGCAAACCTAGCAGAGGCTTCAGCAAACGAAATAGGAGCTAACTCTATGTTAGTTAGAGTAGGTGCTTTGTATCATGATATTGGGAAGATGAAGAATCCTACTTTTTTTACTGAAAATCAATCTACAGGAATTAATCCTCATGACGAGTTGTCTGCAAAAGAAAGTGCAGATATTATAGTTAATCATGTTTTAGATGGAATCGAAATTGCTAAAAAAAATAATCTTCCTGATCGCGTTATAGATTTCATTAGGACACACCATGGAACAAGTACTGTCTATTATTTTTACATGAAAGAAAAGGCTAATAATGAAGATACAAATGAAGATGATTTTTCGTATCAAGGTCCAAAACCATTCAGTAAAGAAACAGCTATATTAATGATGTGCGATAGCGTTGAGGCAGCTTCAAAAAGCTTGAAGTCTCCGACAACAACTAAGATTAATGCGTTTGTAGAAAACATAATCAATAAACAAGTTGAAATGGGACAGTTTCTGAACGCAGATATTACATTTAAAGATATTGAGGCAATCAAACGTGTTTTAAAATTGAAACTGGCTAATATTTACCATCTCAGGATTGAGTATCCAGAATAAAAAAAGCCAGTGAAAACATCACTGGCTCAAATAACTTTTAAGATTCAGAATCTAATCTAGTAATTCCGAAATCTTTTTTTCTAAAGCAGGACCTCTTAAATCTTTAGCAATAATTTTTCCTTTATCGTCTAATAAAAACATAGAAGGAATAGATCTTACATTATATAGCTTAGCGATTTCATCAAAATACCTTAAGTTAGAAACTTGATACCATGTTAGACTATCGCTCTGTATAGCTCTTGTCCAAGTTTCCTTAGCGTTTTGTTGGCCTCGACGACCATCTAAACCAACACCAATAATTTCCAATCCTTTGTCGTGATATTTTTCATAGACTTTAACAATATTAGGATTTTCTCTTCGACAAGGTCCACACCAAGCTGCCCAAAAATCTATCATAGTTATTTTGCCTTTTGAAACTACATCACTTAGTGCTAGGGTCTTACCATAAGGGTTTGGTGCTGAAAACTCTGGAGCAATTGCTCCTATTGCTGTTGTTTTTTCTGCTTCTTCACGTTTTTTTAAAGCGTCAATTCTATTTTTTATAAGTTTAGCTTCAGGAGTAAGCTTAAGTTTAGCATTTAAAGAATCATAAAGTTCCGAAACTGTATTTAAGTCTAAACTATTTCTTCGCAATTCAAGTTTGAAAATTTCAAGAGAAATGTAATCATCTTTGTGATTTTTGATAAAATCTAACCCCATATTAGCTGTCTTAATGGCGTTTTCTTTTATCGCTTTGTCATACTTTAAAATATTCTTATTGTCTTTATCAAGTTGTGCTTTTCTGTACTCTATTGATAGTTTCTTTGCTTCCTCTTTCATGACTCCCATAGAGGCTTCAAAGTCTTTTAAAAGTTGATTGGATTTTGAACCAAATATCTCTGATTTAATTAAATTACCATTATCAATTGTTAATTGTATTTCAGAATTCTCAATAACTAATGGTAATCTACCAGAAATACCATTAACACTTACATAATGTAATTTTGGGTAATCTACTTTGCCTTTAAATGTAAAAGACTCGTTCATCACTAAAGCTGTATCAATAGGGACGGGCATACCTCTTTCATTAGTTTCATTTAGATAAACCCTAATACCATTAAATACACCCTTTGCAGTGCCGTTAATAACATAGTCAGCTCTTTGCTCGTTTTTACAACCTAAGATGCTTAAACCTATAAAAGCAAGATAAATAAACTTCTTCATCATTTTTTTTTGTTGTTCTTCCACAAATATATAAAGTTAGGCTGAAGCGACTAATTACAAAGTGTAAATTATATCTTAAAAATGTAAAAGCATTACTTTTGTAATAAAGATGAGATTATGATTAATACAGACACTATAGTTGCTTTAGCAACAGCTTCTGGTAATGGTGCTATTGCTATAATTAGACTTTCTGGTGAAGATGCTATTACCTTAGTTAACAGTCACTTTAAGTCAATTAAATCTAGTAAGTCACTATCCAAGCAAAAGACACACACTATTCATTTAGGTCATATTATTGATGGAGAGAGAACCTTAGATGAAGTATTGGTTTCAATTTTTAAAAACCCAAACTCTTATACCGGCGAAAACGTCGTGGAAATTTCTTGTCATGGTTCTGTATATATTCAACAAGAGATTATTCAGCTTTTTTTAAGAAGTGGTTGTCGCATGGCTGATGCGGGTGAGTTTACTATGCGTGCTTTTTTAAATGGGAAATTAGATTTAAGTCAAGCTGAAGCAGTAGCAGATTTAATTGCTAGTGATAATGAAGCGTCTCATCAAATAGCAATGCAGCAAATGCGAGGTGGTTTCTCTTCAGAAATTGCAAATTTACGAGAAGAGTTGATGAATTTTGCTTCCTTAATTGAACTGGAATTAGATTTTGCTGAAGAGGATGTTGAATTTGCAGATAGACACCAGTTTAAGCAATTGATAGCGCGTATTAATTTTGTTTTAAAACGCCTCATAGATTCCTTTGCTGTTGGAAACGTTATTAAAAACGGAATTCCTGTAGCAATAGTTGGAGAACCCAACGTCGGTAAATCGACCTTATTAAATGCCTTACTTAATGAAGAACGTGCTATTGTGAGTGATATTGCCGGCACGACAAGAGATACAATTGAAGACGAAATTTCCATTGGAGGTATTGGTTTTAGGTTTATTGATACTGCCGGAATACGAGACACTAAAGACATTGTAGAAAGTATAGGTATTAAAAAGACATTTGAAAAAATTGAACAAGCCCAAGTAGTCATTTATCTATTTGATTCCCAACTCTCAATAAATAACGTAGAAAATGTAACAATTGAGATTGCAAAAATTCGAAATAAATATCCACAGAAACCTTTATTAGTTATAGCTAATAAAATAGATACATTATCTGATGATGATTTAGCCAAAATTTATTCCATAATTCCTGATGTAAAATTACTTTCGGCAAAAACAGGATTTGGAGTTGAACAGCTTAATAGGTCGCTTCTAAATTTAGTAAATACAGGAGCGCTAAGAAATAATGAAACTATCGTGACCAATACAAGACATTATGATGCTCTACTTAAGGCTCAAGAAGCCATACAAAAAGTGAATTACGCTTTAGATTCTGGTCTTTCAGGAGATTTAATGGCTATTGATATTCGTGATACATTATATCATTTTGGAGAGATTACTGGCGAAATTACTACGGATGATTTACTAGGAAATATTTTTGCTAATTTCTGTATCGGAAAGTAACCACCACAAAACAAACATTCAGAAAACATACTAAAAACTACTACTAAGCCCTTTTATTAGCGCTTTTTGTTTGCAGTAAAGATACTATTTACTATGTAATGTTATGCGTTTATTCGGTGCAAATTTGTACCTTTGTTGTACCTTTATGCAGTTGAGGTACAAAAAACGGGTTTAACCCTTTTTATTTTGCACTTAATTGCACTTAAATATACTTAATGACATTTAAAGCTATCAAATGAGCAGTAAAATTGAGGTACAACGTATTTGCCAGTATTGTGAACAGGAATTTACAGCCCGTACAACGGTAACTAAATACTGTTCCCATAAGTGCAGCCAAAGAGCATACAAAGCCCGTAAACGAGCCGAAAAGGTTAAGCAGTCAAATACAGAAACCACACAAATAAAAAACCAACCTATTGAGCAACTGAAAGCAAAAGAGTTTTTAACTGTTCGTGAAGTAGCCCAATTATTAAACTGTTCAGTACGTTCAGCATACTATTACATTGAAAGCGGTACTATTTCAGCCGTGAACTTGGGGCAAAGAATGACAAGGGTAAAGCGTTCTGAAATTGATAAACTGTTTCAAAGCAATAGCCAACCCCAAACAAAAGAAGTTGAACCCATACAATACGATATTAAAGACTGTTACACCTTAACAGAGGTGCAGGACAAATACAAGGTTTCTGAAAGTGCCGTACAGCAGTTAATCAAAAGAAACAACATACCCAAAATAAAAAAAGGTTGGTACGCTTATGTACCCAAACAGATTATTGATGAATTATTGACGTAAAAAAAAGTTTTTTTCAGCCGTTCACATTTTTCACGGTTTTCACAAATAGCATAAAAGACAATGGCAACAAAAGTAAGTTTAAGACAAAAGAAAATAAGCAAGGGGCGTAAAAGCCTGTACCTTGACTTTTACCCACCCATACCACACCCCGAAACAGGCGAACCCACACGCAGGGAGTTTTTAGGGCTTTATATTTATGAGAAAACTAAAATACCTATTGATAAACAGCACAATACTGAAACCTTGAAAATAGGCGAAAGCATACGCCAAAAGCGTGAAAACTTTTTAAACAAGCCTGAAATTTACAGCCAGTATGAAAAGGAACAATTAAGGTTAAAGGAATTAGGCGAACAATGTTTTATTGAATACTTCACTAAGTTAGCCAACAAACGTAAAGGCAGTAACCGTTTAAGTTGGGTTTCAGCACTCAAATACCTTGATACCTTTACAAATGGCAGTTTAAAGTTTGCCGACCTCAACCAAAAGTTTTTAGAGGACTTTAAAGAACACCTACTTACAACCAAAAGCAAAAGGAGTAACAAAACAACCCTTTCACAAAATTCAGCCGTTTCGTATTTCAATAAGGTTAAAGCTGCATTAAAACAAGCCTACACAGACGGTATTTTGCAATATGACCTAAACGCCAAAGTAAAGCCCATAAAAGCAGCCGAAACAAGGCGTCAATACTTAACCCTTGAAGAACTCAATAAACTTGTTAAAACTTCTTGTAATAATGTTCTGTTGAAACGTGCAGCCCTCTTTTCAGCACTTACAGGGTTGAGGTTTTCAGACATTAAAAAAATGACTTGGGGCGAACTGGAATACATAAGCGGGCAAGGGTATAGAATAAATTTTGACCAAAAGAAAACAAAAGGGGTTGAATACTATGATATTTCAGAACAAGCATACAGCTTTACAGAGGGTTCAGAAAACCCAAAGGATATGCCACAGGATAAACCCGTTTTTGATGGGCTTAAATATTCAGCCTATCATAACAAACACCTATTTCAATGGATTGGAGCAGCAGGAATAACTAAGGATATTACCTTTCATTGTTTCAGACATACGTTTGCCACCTTGCAACTGTTTAATGGCACGGACATTTACACTGTTTCCAAAATGTTAGGACATAAAGACCTGAAAACAACGCAGGTTTACGCCAAAATAGTTGACGAAGCCAAACGAACAGCAGCCAATAAAATTAAACTAGATATGTAACCACTTTAAGCATAAAAGACAATGAGAGATTATCTATTTACTGTAAATAAAGAAAATGCATTTGACCTACAAAAAAAATTTAACCTGAATGATTTTGATACGGATTATTTATATCGAAACTTTTGGCCAATAATAGTTTTGACGGATATTTCAACAAATGAATTTCAAAATTTACTATTGAAAGAAAAAAAAGCATTTATTTCTAAAAGAAAAAAATTTGTTTTTAAAATATTTAAAAGAGATTATTTGGATTATTTGATTTACGAATTAAATAATTATTTAGACAATATAAATAAAGGTAAAACTAAAGTATACGACAAAATTGACGAAACATATTTTCATTGGTTCAAATTGAAGTTAGATATTAAAAGCTACACATTACTGCTATCTAAAAAAGACATTACAGATTTAGAGATATATTTTATCGATTTATTGAATATTATTGAAGTGTTTATTTCAGAAAATGAAACCTTACCACCTCAACAAACCGAAAAGCCAAAGTCTGAACAGGAAGCCCCACAAACATTTGACGAACTCTTTTACAATATTGAGTTGGTGCAACCGTCTATTGATATTTTAAAGGAAATTGAACCGCCTTTAATTGATACCGATTACAATTACATAGGGAAGTTGAAAGGTATTATTTGCGTATGGATTGATGAACTACAAAGGCAGGGTATTGTAAAACATTATTCAGACAGAAAAATATTTGCTTCATTGATACCACAAAAAATAAAGCGGTTTTCTATTGATGAAAGTATGTTTGGTAAATACCAAAGTAAAGCCGAAAACAATTACAGAACAGATATTAAAACAAAAGTTTCTAAAATAAAACTTTCCCAAAATTCCCACTAAGGAAAGCAGGGAAAATTGAACCTATAAATAGCGGTTTGTTTGTATCAAAATTTATTTGATATGGACAAAACAGTATTTATTTCGTTGCCGATTGAGGACTTACAAACGGTAATTATTGATTGCGTTAATTCCTGTTTAAAAAACAATACACAGGAAAGCAAAACACCCACCGAACAGCCTGAACAACTATTAACTATTCAGGAAGCTGCACAATTTCTAAACCTTACAGTACCTACCATTTACAGCAAGGTAAGTAAAGGCGAATTACCCGTTATGAAAAGAAGCAAACGACTGTACTTTTCCAGCGTCGAACTTATGGAGTACCTCAAAGAGGGGCGTAAAAAGTCAAACGCTGAAATTGAGCAGGAAGCAAACGCCTATTTGTCTAACAATAGAAAAGGGTTGAAGTAATGGAAAGCACCAATAACAACAACCCTTTACATAAAAGACAGGGTAAAGATACGGACTTTAAAAGCCAACTGAAAACCATATTTCAGTATTTACAGGAACACATTGCCACAGCTTCAATGGTTTCGGCTGCAACTGGAATACCTCAAAAGAATATTTGCAGGTACAAACGTGATTTAGAAAAGGCAGGGCGACTTTGGGAAATTGAAAAGAGGCTATGTAAACAAACAGGCTTCAAAGTGTGGTACTTAACCACCAACCCCGAACAAGCCCCATTTAACAACCAATTAAACCTTTTCTGAATATGAAAGCAATAAAGATAAACCCACAGTTTGAGGACTTGCAGCCCATAACGGCAAAGGAAATAAACGACCATGTTCAGGACATTAAAAAAGAACTGGAAAATAAGAAGCAGGATAAAGGGCTTTTTAAAGTAAAGACAGCCAACGAATGGTTGGAACAAGCCAAAACAACCCCAATACCCGAAATGTTATTTGGCGAATTTTGGCACGAAAATGAAATATGTATTCTGTTTGCAGATAGTAATTTAGGAAAGTCAATTTTAGCCGTGCAAATAGCCGATAGCATAAGCAAAAGCGAACCAATAAGAGGGTTTAAACTCGAAGCAAAGAAACAACCAATTTTATACTTTGATTTTGAGCTTTCAGCCAAACAATTTGAAGTAAGATATTCTGTAAAAAGTGAAACCGAAAAAGTATTTGAAAATCATTATTCCTTTGATGATAATTTTAAACGAATAGAAATAAACCCCGAAGCAGAAATTCCAACGGAAACAACTTTTGAAAATTATCTTAATCAATCATTAGAGCAAAGCATAACCGAAACAGGGACTAAAATCTTAATCATTGACAATATTACATACCTCAAAAACGAAACAGAACGTTCAAAAGATGCTTTACCCTTAATGAAATATTTAAAGGCGTTAAAAAGCAAATACGGGCTTTCAATATTAGCACTTGCACACACACCAAAACGAGATTTGAGCCGACCAATTACCCAAAATGATTTAGGAGGCAGTAAGATGCTTTACAATTTTATAGACAGTTGTTTTGCTATTGGGCAAAGTAATACGGATAAAAGCATACGATACATAAAGCAGATAAAAGCACGTAATACAGCAATGATTTACGATACTGAAAACGTGATTGTATGCCAGCTTGATAAGCCGTACAATTTCCTTGCATTTGAATTTTTAGACTTTGGAGCAGAACGGGAACACTTAAAAAATATAACAGAAAAAGACCGTGAAAGCCTAATTGAACAAGCTAAGGAATTAAGCGAAAAAGGACATTCGCAAAGGAGTATTTCAAAGGAATTAAGTATTTCGCTTGGAGCAGTAAATAAATACCTAAAAATGTAAAAGCGTTCACACCGTTCACGATGTTCACACCTGAACACTATGAACACCGTGAACACTAAAACAGTAAAAGAATGAATACAAAACACAGATACATATTTGAAAAAGGAAGTAAAAAGCACCGTTGCCCGAATTGTGATAAAAAACGCTTTGTAAGGTACATTGATACGGAAACAGGCGAACACTTACCCGAACATTACGGACGTTGCGACCGTGAAATAAATTGCCCACAGCAGGAATATAACAACCCTTATTTAGACGGTTACGCAAAAGCTATTTGGGAGCAGGAACAAGGCAATAAAACAGACTGGAAGCCACAGCACCCAAAAAGAATAAAGAAGCCCGTAAACAAGCCCAAAAGGGTATTTATTCCCGTTGAGGTATTCAACCGTACCCGTACAGAATATGAGCAGAATACATTTATTCAAAACCTACTTACACGGGTTGCATTTCCTTTTGAAGTGCAGGACATTGAAAAGGTTATTTCATTATATCATTTGGGAACAGTACAAAACGGTTACAGAGCAGGGGCAAATACATTTCCTTTTATTGATGTTCAGTGTAATGTTAGAGCCGTTCAGGTAAAGCAGTTTGACGAACAGAACCACACCACAGGCACGGACTTTTTACACTCAATAATTGAAAAGCACCATACCCGAAACAACAAGCCGTTGCCTGAATGGTTGGAAGCCTATAATAAGAACGAAACAAAGGTTTCCTGTTTGTTTGGCGAACACCTTTTAAGTAAATATCCATACAACCCCATTGCGTTGGTTGAAGCCCCTAAAACGGCTATTTACGGCACGTTGTATTTTGGTTTCCCTGAACAGCCTACAAACTTACTTTGGTTGGCAGTTTACAATTTAAGCAGCTTAAACCTCAACAAATGCAAAGCGTTAAAAAGCAGAAACGTTTATTTGTTTCCCGACTTATCAAAAGACGGCAAAGCCTTTGAGTTATGGAGCAGCAAAGCCACCGAAATACAAAAACGTTTACAGGGTACATACTTTCACGTTTCGGACTTACTGGAACAGTTAGCCCCACAACAGGACAAAGAACAAGGCAAAGACATTGCAGACTATCTAATAAAACAGGATTGGCGACTATTCAGAAAGCAGGACATAAAAGAAGCACCACAGCCCGAACCTGAACCAGTTGAAACCTCAACCCGTGAAAAAAGTGAAGCCCTAAAAAAAACTTTTTTTTCGCAGCCTGAACCTAAACCCTTACCCAAAGTTGAGGTATTCCAACCTGAACCAATTATAAAGGAGCAGCCCGAAAACTGGGGCAATGATATTGCAGAACTTGAAACCTACTTTTCAGGTATTAAACTACCAACCCAACCCGTAAAGCTGAACAAATGCAGCACAATAACGGATTGTTCCCTATTCATTGAAAGCCACTTTGCGACCGTGAAAGGAAACAACGGGAACAGAACCTTTTTACCGTACCTGAACAGATTGCAGGAACTCAAACAAGTATTAACAACAAAATTTAATTAATATGAATACAAAACAAGTACAGGCACTTGAAAGCTACTTTAAAACAGAAAACGAACATTGGAACGGTTACGCCTTTGAAATGATTTGTGAAGTATTACAAAAGGGAAATTTTGAAAACCCTGAAACACCCTTAAAGCTATTCAGCCAGTCTATTGACATTTTTACAGAACACTTTGAAACACCCCTAAAAGCGGTACAGTTATTTGAGGCTGAAACGGACAAACAGAAAATTGACACCATCCAAAAGCTATTTGTATTTGAATGGGTTTTGAAGTATGTAAAGTATTCAGAATTTGAAAAGGCAGATACAGACGAAATAAAAGACCTTTTGAAAAGCCAAACAGAACGGCTTAAAGTTGAGGTAAACAAACAGCCTGAATACAATAAACCGTTGGTTGGCAGTATTCGAGATACGCTAAAAGATTTAATGCAAAAAGAACTTGAACAGTTACCCGAAACACTCAAAGACCTTGAACCAGTACAGCGTTTAAACGTCCTATGTAAGTTAATACCCTATGTTTTACCAAAGGTTGAAGCGGTACATTCAGAAAAGGGCGAACCCGAAACAGTAAACAAAACCACGTTTTCAGGTTATCAATGGTAAGTAATGTTCTTTAATTATTTAGGTTTCATTTTAAGGAAAATAAGTAAATTTGTAAAAACTAAACTATTTTTAAATAATGAAAAATTTAATTATTCTTCTCATTTTTTTATTTCCTGCAATACTATTGAGCCAAAATTTTAATTATAAAGGCAAAGGTGCATTAATAAATGCTGTTAACGGCAACATTGTAGAAGATGTTAATAGGACGTACTGGACAATTAAAAATGATACAATTAAACAATATTTAAACAAAAAAAGAACTAAACTATTCGAAACAAATATTTTAGGTATTTCAGAAAATGATGATTGGAAAATAAAATGGACTTTGAAAACAGTTAATGAAAAAAAAGGAGAATTTCATTTAATAAAACAGGGAATAGATAAATTTACTGAAAAGAGTTATAAAACAGTTTACTATCTTTTTAGAGAAGAATAACTTTTAATTGAAAATAGAATGCTTTGCCAAAGCCCCATACATTCCCAACCCTATACAATGAAGCGTTACAAATAAGTATTACAAAGCTAAAAGAATGGGATTACCTTAGCCCTGAGCAAATTAAAAGCGGTACATTAACTTGGAGCAGGAACGGAAACGAAACAGGCAGTATTTCAATAAAGGTAAACACCCACAGCGAACAACCTTACATTGAACTGGATTACAAATACAGAGATGAACTCCGAAACTATAAAGTAAGTTTGGTTTCTATGCCGTCCAATTTAGGTAAGGGGCTTATTTGGTATTTCCTTTGTCCTCAAACAAAAAAGCGTTGTCGTAAACTGTATTCAATAGGCGGTTACTTTTTACACCGTGAAGCATTCAACGGTTGCATGTACGAAACACAAACCCAAAGTAAGAAGTACAGGCAACTGGATAAAACATTAGGGGCGTACTTCAAAACAGATGACCTTTACAGCCAATTATACCAAAAGCACTTTAAAAAGACCTATGCAGGAAAGCCCACCAAAAAGTATTTGCGAATAATGGAGCAGATACATAAAGCTGAAAGCATACCATACCAAGAAATTGAACGTGAAATGTTAAGTTGAAGTATTTTGTGTAATGATTTTCTTTAATTTCTTAAATATTGGTTATTTTTAGCTCTTAATTTTCTCATTAAAAAAAACATTATGAAAAACTCACTTTTAACCCTATTTCTTTTTTCTTGTACATTTATTTACTCACAAACTTTGACATTTGATGAAGTCTCAAAAGCAGAAAAAAAGAAAGAAATAAAATCGAAGTTTTCTGAGTATAAAGCAGAAAATGGAGAGGTTTTTAAGGTGGGCGAATCCATTACGATTGGTTCACCGTCATCTAATTCAGAAAATTATCAATTCATCATTGAAACTGATGGATGGACATCTTCACAAAGAGCAGGTTTAGGAGCAAGGGACTATAATGCTGAAATTATAAAATTTAAAATTACAGGAACAAAAAGAGCAGGTTATGAGGTAATGGCCGTTTGCAAAACAAAAGGAGGAGTTTTTCGTTATTGGATTAATATCGAAAGTGCTATAAAAAATGGTGAAATAATAACATCACAATTAAGTAGGGCAGAAGCTATAACCAAACTTAAAGAGGCTAAGGATTTGTTAGACTTGGAAATGATGACGCAAGAAGAGTATGATAAATTAAAAAAGGAATTAGAACCGATTATACGAGGTAAGAATTAGTATCTGTAAATAACATCAATGAAAAGCCCTTTAAGGGGCTTTTTTAATGCGTTAATGTACCTTATTTGTACCCTAAAAACTTAAATTGTTGATATTCAATATGAATTACTTTTTGTATCGGAAAGTAGTTATCTTTCCCTTATTTGTTAACTGCCTATTATTGTTGAGTTTACACACTTAGTTTCTTCTCTTGTTTGTTGCCAAACTGCTCTTATTTGAGTATATTTGTTGCCTAGTTGTTGCTCAAACAACAAATTTGTTGCCCAAAGGCACAAATTGAAAGGTGCTGGTGAAATGATGCACCAATCAGCACCACCGAGCAACATCAGGCACTAATAAGCACCAAATGAGTAGTAATATTAAAATTCCGAAATTCTGCCAATATTGTGGTCAGGCATTTGTTGCCAGAACCACCACTACAAGGTATTGCTAAAAACTTGTAATTCAGAAAACTACAAACAAATTAAGCGAGAAAAAAATTACAAGCTACTCTAAAAGAACAAATCAAGAATGCAACTTCTGCAAATTCCGAAAACCTGAAAAGTCTGCAAAGCTTGTCAATTTAAACAAGCAATATTATCAATCTAAGAGATAGAGAATTTTATGCGTTAAAGAAGCTGCCACATTTTTAGGTACAAGCCGTTAGACTATTCAACGCATGATTAAAAGAGAATATTATAACTTGCAAGAAGAAACACTATCTTTTGCTAAATACTTAAAGGACTATTAACAAAAATAATCTCTGAAATCCGATGGAATCATAATTCTAAATATTTATACTAAGATAACACATATTTATTTTAGAACTCAGCTAATTTAATTAATGTCTTCAGAGTCTACGCGCTTTATAAAGTCTATTAATCCTTTAAAAAACACTTTTTGATCATCATATTGTGACAAGTGACTGCCGTTTGGACAATGAAGATAAGTACCATTCTGCACTTCTTGAGACATCCATTCCATATGTTTTGGATCCATAGTATCGAATTGAGCTCCAATAGTTAGTGTAGGAACTTCTATTTCTTTTAGTCTATCTCTAACATCCCATTTTTTTAATCTAGCATCTCCTTTTATTCCAAATTCACTTGGACCTTGCATTGTAACATATACATCAGGATTAAGATGATTAAAACCTCTGTTGATAGAATTTGGCCATTTTGACACAGGCATTCTAATGACATGGGCTGTGTAGTAGTGCTCAACAATTAAATCTAAATAACGCTGATTAGTATAGTCTTCATTATTTTCATAACTCATAATCTCATTTAATACATCCTTTGGTAATTGAGGAGCTAAAACTTCATCAGAATATTTTTGATATTCTGGAATAGAGGAAACCATATTTGATATAATTAAACCTTTAAGGTGCTCTTGGTATTTTAAAGCATATTCCAAACCAAGAATGCCACCCCAAGACTGGCCAAATAGGTAAAAGTTATTTTTATTTAATCCTAGAGCCTGTCTTACCTGCTCTACTTCTTCAACAAATCTATCTAATTCCCATAAAGATAAATCTTTAGGTTGATCGCTGTAATACGATCCAAGTTGGTCATAATAATAGAATTCAATACCTTCTTGTGGAAAATACCCTGAAAAGCTCTCGTATATCTCGTGTGTCATTCCCGGTCCTCCATGTAGTAAAAGCACTTTCATTTTAGGATTGCTCCCAATACGTTTAGTCCAAACTTTAAACTCTCCTTTCGGTGTCGTTATAGGAATCATTTTTATACCACCAGTAAACTGGTCTCCGTGAGGTTCAGGGTTATGATATTCTTTGACAGTTAATTCATTGCATTCCGTTTCTTTAACTTCAGTTTTACATGAAAACGATAAGAGCAAGACTAATACATAGAAATAGTTTTTTGTATTCATGGTCATGGTATTTATATTAAAAGGCTCACAATCTGTGAGCCTTTTAATTTCTTAGCTATTAAGCATAACTGGCATCACCAGCATCGTCACATGCTCACCATCGTCTAATCCATCTGTTGGTGTTAAAATACCAGCGCGATTTGGTAAGCTCATTTCTAATTGAACGTTATCTGCATTGAGATTATTAATCATTTCGGTTAAGAAACGTGAGTTAAAACCAATTTGCATATCGTCACCTTGGTAATCACAGCTTAAACGTTCTTCAGCTTTGTTGCTGTAATCAATATCTTCGGCAGAAATATTTAATTCTGCTCCAGCAATTTTAAGTCTAATTTGGTGTGTTGTTTTGTTAGAGAAAATGCTAACACGACGTACAGAATTTAAAAATTGTGTACGGTCAATAACTAGTTTATTAGGATTCTCTTTCGGAATTACCGCTTCGTAATTAGGATATTTTCCATCGATTAGGCGACAAACTAATTCTGTATTATTAAAAGTAAATTTAGCATTAGAATCATTATATTCGATTGTAAGTGCTTCTTCACTTCCAGCTAAAATTCCTTTTAAAAGATTTAAAGGTTTTTTAGGCATTATGAATTCTGCAACAGTGTCTGCCGATACATCTTCACGGGTATATTTTACTAGTTTATGTGCATCAGTAGCAACAAAAGTTAAATTATCCTGTGAAAACTGAAAGAAAACACCACTCATTACTGGACGTAAATCATCGTTACCAGCAGCAAAAATAGTTTTGCTAATTGCAGTGGCTAGAATATCACTTTCAATCTTAGTTGTGCTTGGATTGTCCAAAGCAACTGCTTTAGGGAATTCTGCACCATCAGCATAAGCTAAGGCATACTTTCCATGGTTGGAGCTAATTTCAACCGTATTGTTTTCTTCAACAACAAAGGTTAATGGTTGCTCAGGAAATGTTTTTAAAGTCTCTAAAAGTAAACGTGCAGGTAATGCAATGCTACCTTCAGAATCACTTTCGACTTCAACTCTGGATGACATGGTTGTTTCCAAATCACTTGCCGAAACGGTTAGGCTCGACTGATTTAATTCAAACAAGAAATTATCTAAGATAGGTAATGTGTTGCTACTGTTAATTACACCTCCTAAAACCTGAAGTTGCTTTAATAAATAGGTACTTGATACTATAAATTTCATAGGATATTATTCCGAATTTTTGACTTTCTATATTACTTACAAATATATCGTAATCACTTGTTTTAAAGAAACAAACTTATTAACAAAAATTAGATTGAAAACAGTGACTTTTTAGTTGTAAATTGAATTATTATTTAGCGTATTTACGTTTTCTAATAAAGTTGAAAGCTATACCAAAAATAGCTAAGAGTAACAATGGTAAGGCCAAATTAATAAATTGCCATGTCCCTTTTTGTTCTTCAATTTTTTCAGAATCTAAAAAGGCAATCTCAACTGATTTGGCTCTAATGTTTATAAGTCCCGTATCGTCCAATAGATAGTTTACCGTATTTAGTAAAAACTCCTTATTACCGAAGGTTCTTCCTGTGATACGCTCAAAACCTAGTTGCACGGGCCGGTTTCGCCAGACTTCGTTTTTAATGACTTCTCCATCCGAAATCACAACCATTTTTGTTGGTTTACTAGTTTCAATAAAATTGTCAATTTCAAATGGAAGAATACGGTTTTTATAAACAGAATTAAATTCGCCTTCTAACAACACCGCTAAATTCTGCTTACCTTGATTGTAGTTTTCTTCATCTGGAGCTTTAGTTACAGATGCTAAAGAGATGTTCTGTAAAGGGCTTTCAAGTTTCGTTCGCTCTGATGATTGTAATAATAGGGTCTTTTTAATTGAATTCTTTAAAGTATCTATCTGGCTTGCAAAATCGAACTTTACCAAATCAATATTATCACTAATCGGGTTTTTTTCTGATGCTTTTGCTAAAGGCGAATATTGCCATTGTACAGGCTGAAACTGCCTGTTGTTGCCTTCGCCTATGGCTAATGGAATAGGTGCAGAGTATAAGTCTTTAACCAAGTTTTGATTGATACGTACACCATATTGAAAAAAGAAATCTGTAAGATTTAGTTCTTTACCAATGCTAACAGATGTTCCTGCTTCGTTATACAAACTGTCTTTATCCATAGAAATAGCTTCGGTTAACCAAAGGCTTTTTCCACCAGACATTGTGTATTGGTCGAGCACTAATTTTTCATTCTCGGTAAAGGCTTCATTAGGCTTTGCTGAAATAATTAAATCATAATTCTTTAGCTTCTTTAAAGTTGAAATTGGATTCGTAGCAACCGAATCTAAAGTAAATTGGGCGAGATTATAGTATGGTTTTATAGTTTGGAGAAAATCCGCAATATAAATATCTGATAGTTGTCCGTTACCTTTTAAAACAGCAACCGTCTTAGACTTTTCTTTGGTCAATTGCTCAAACGCATCTGCAAAATTATATTCCAATTGCTGTACGGAATTAGAGACTTGAGTTTGTAAATCTTCAGTAATACTTTTTTTGAAAAGTGGAATTTTTACAGTTTTACCTTTATAGCTTGCAAAACCCCAAGGAAATAATAATTCTTGCGTTACCTTACCACTTACTTTTTTGCTATTGATATAAGGTTCTAAACCTGTTTTGGTTAATTCTTTTATAATGTTATCTCTATTGGCTTCATCTGCCAAAGGGTCTATATAATTGACTTTAATTAGTGGATTTATAGTTTGAAACTCTTCAATAAGTTGTTTGGTTTCAGTCTGAAGTAATTTAAATTCCGAAGGTAAATCACCTTCTAAAAAAATATCTATAATTAATGGAGAATCTGCTGGGTCTATTATATCTGTTGTAGTTTCCGAAAGGGTATAACGATTATCTTTTGTTAAATCGAAGCGCTTGTGAAAATTATTGCCAATAACATTGACAATAATGACGATTACTAATGCCGAAACAATATAAATTATTTTTGATTTACTATTCTTCATCGAAAATTATAGGTTCTGTGTAAACTCTTAATTTGTTTAATGTGTTATTTGTAAATGTAATTTCTATATTGGTTTTTTCATCTGTAAAAGCGCCAGGTTTAATACCAAGTCCGTAATTCCATTTGTTAGTATCGTGAGTTTTTTTAGTATCGTTCCAAGTGAGCCACTCGGCTTTACCTAATAAAGATTCAACTTCAATTTTAGATTTCCCTTTTAATGTATCAGATTCTATTGTGAAATCTATCATTTCATAGCGAAGTGCAGGTTTTTCTGTCCAAGCTTGCGCATCAAAATATTTTTGATGGTGGTAATTGCTTACAATATTTATAAAAGGATACGCCATATAGAAATACACGAATGGCGTTAGTACCAAACTGATTATTACTGTCAGCCATTTGCGCTTATCAACCGTGTTTAAAAACAGAAATAGCAGAATAAACACGACTACCATAAACATGACCAAAAGTGGTGTAATAATCATATTACTTATTTTTAATATTTAACTTAGTTAATACTATAAAAAATGCAGCAAGACTCATAAAATATAATAAATCTCGAGTATCGATAACACCACGACTGATACTTTTATAATGTGATGACATTCCAAAATTTTCAAGATTAAAACCAGAGCCAAAAAGATTATAACTCGTAATACCGTCAAAACCAAAATAGAATATGAAACAGATAAAAATCGCCACTATAAAAGCCACAATTTGATTATCTGTTAAACTCGACGCAAACACACCAATTGCAGTGTAAGAAGCCACTAAAAAGAGCAAACCAATGTAGGAGCCAAGCGTACTTCCGATATCTAGATTACCTTCAGGGTTTCCTAATTTATGTACGGTGTAGACGTAAAGTAATGTTGGAATTAGTGCAATAATTATAAGTATAAATGCTCCGAAGTATTTTCCTAAAACAATTTGTAAATGCGAAATGGGTTTGGTGACTAAAAGTTCTAAAGTACCTTGTTTCTTTTCATCACTAAAACTTCGCATAGTTACCGCCGGAACAAGGAAAATCAATATCCAAGGTGCTAGCAAAAAGAAAGAAGACAAATCTGCATAACCATTATTTAGTATATTAAAATCACCAGTAAACACCCATAAAAACAAACCATTGAGCACCAAAAACACGGCAATAACTAAATAGCCGATTGGCGATGCGAAGAAGATGTTAATCTCTTTTTTTAATATAGCTAGCATGGCTTAGTATTAAATATATTTCTTTTTACTTTAGCGAAGCAAGTTTATCTACACTCCAAGCTTCAGGTTTTGCATTAAACAGAGGTTTCGTTTTAGACCAAATTGCTTTAAATAAATCGGAATGTCTGTAATTATTCAAATCCGATTCAGAATTCCAATAACTATACGTAAAAAACACATTTGTATTGTATTGATCTCTGTACAATTCTAAAAAGTCACAACCTTCAAACCCACGAATTTTTGCTTTATTTGCATCAAAATTAGATAAAAATTCATCTACTTTTTGGTGTTTAAAACTCATTTTTACAATCCTTACCAACATTTTAAACTTTTTCAAAGGTTACGGTTACTGTATCCATAGCCATCAATCCCATAAGTGTTGATGCGCTACCAACAGTACTACAATTACTCTTGTAGACAGCGATTTCAAGATAATGGGAGGCATTAAAAACAACTAAAGCTTTTCCTTCATCATTACGTTTGTCTTCCGGTATATCGTAGTTAATGATTTCGTTATAGCGGTCATGTACTTTTTTAAACTTATAATTTCTGGCAGCTATCTCGTAATTTCTTGTTTTCTGTATATTCTCAAAAACTTTACGCTTAATATTGGTTATGACGTTACCATAATTATCTATATGAATTACGGTACCTATAATTTGTGTTTTCTCGTCATTAACAAAAGGGACTAAATACTTAATTGGTTTTATATTGTTAATAACTTTTCCAATCACTTCTAGTGTTCCGCCACGTGCTATATGGCAGGCAACTTTTACAAAAACATCCAAAACAGGGAAGCTTGTTTGTATTTTATCGTGAATATTAATCTCCACAATCTTCTCTGGTGCAATATCTTGGCAAATCATACTCATAATACCATTATTAGCACAGATAAAATAATGGTCGTCTAACTTCACTGCAATATGCTTATTCTCTGGGCTAAGCTCAGAATCTATACCTATAATATGTATGGTTCCTTTAGGAAAACTACTGTAGGCATTTTGTATGGTGTATGCCGCTTCAATGATATTAAATGGCGAAATAGAGTGTGAAATATCAACGATTTTAACATCCGAAAGCTCACTATAAATAGCACCTTTAACCGCTCCAGCAAAGTGGTCTTTTTCTCCAAAATCAGTGGTTAAAGTTATTATTGGCATTCGTAGATTGTTAATATTTTTTTAACCAATCGAGGGATAAAATTATTAGATTTGTTTCAGCACAAAGCTAACAAAATTGAACATATTTATTTATTAAATCTAAGTTGCTTTTGAACGAACTTATCCTTGAACTTGAAGAAATTTCTCCAAAAGAATTTTTTGGTGCTCAAAATGCGAATATTACCTTATTAAAAAAGTACTTTCCAAAATTAAAAATCGTTGCTCGTGGCAATAGTATTAAAGCCTATGGTGATGAAGAACTCCTTGATGAGTTTGACCGTCGTATGACGATGCTGATGAATCATTTTGGCAAATACAACAAACTCGATGAAAATGTTATTGAGCGCGTACTAACAAGTCATACGAGTGACGATTACAATACATCTGCACAAAGTGGCGAAGTCATTGTACATGGTGTAGGCGGAAAGTTGATAAAAGCCCAAACAGCTAATCAACGTAAATTGGTAGAAAGCATGCGTAAAAATGATATGGTTTTTGCTATTGGACCAGCCGGAACAGGAAAAACCTACACCGGCGTAGCTTTGGCTGTTCAAGCTTTAAAGAGTAAACAAGTTAAACGAATTATACTAACGCGTCCTGCGGTTGAAGCTGGTGAGAATCTTGGGTTTTTACCTGGGGATTTAAAAGAAAAACTAGACCCATATATGCAGCCGTTGTACGATGCATTACGTGATATGATACCTGCAGAAAAGTTAGCGAGTTATATTGAAAAGGGAACAATACAAATTGCACCCCTAGCCTTTATGCGTGGTAGAACTTTGGACAATGCTTTTGTTATATTGGATGAAGGTCAGAATACGACGCACAACCAAATGAAGATGTTCTTAACCCGCATGGGTAAAAATGCTAAGTTTTTACTTACTGGTGACCCTGGGCAAGTCGATTTACCAAGGCGTACCATTTCTGGTCTAAAAGAAGCACTTTTAGTACTTAAAAATGTAGAAGGTATCGGAATGATTTACCTTGATGATAAAGATGTTATCCGACATAAACTAGTGAAGAAAGTGATTTCAGCTTATAAAGAAATCGAGAACCGCGATTAATAAATTAATAACACATAATAAACTCATCCAGTAAAATGAGTAATACAATCACAGATACCAATTTTAATTTTCCAAACCAAAAAAGCGTTTATAAAGGAAAAGTAAGAGAAGTCTACAACATCAATGATGACCAATTGGTTATGGTGGCTACAGACCGTTTATCGGCCTTTGATGTTGTTATGCCAAAAGGTATACCCTATAAAGGACAAATCTTAAATCAGATAGCTACTCAAATGATGAAGGATACTGAAGACTTAGTTCCAAATTGGTTAGAAGCAACGCCAGACCCAAATGTAGCTGTTGGGCATTTATGCGAACCTTTTAAGGTAGAAATGGTTATCCGTGGTTATATGTCTGGTCATGCTGCACGAGAATATAAAGCAGGTAAACGCATACTTTGTGGTGTTGCTATGCCTGAAGGAATGAAAGAGAACGATAAATTTCCTAACCCAATAATTACTCCAGCAACTAAAGCCGAAATGGGAGATCATGATGAAGATATTTCGAGAGAAGATATTTTAGAGCGTGGCATTGTTTCCGAAGAAGATTATGTAGTTTTAGAAGATTACACGAGAAAATTGTTTCAACGAGGAACAGAAATAGCAGCAAAGCGAGGTCTAATTCTTGTTGACACGAAGTACGAATTCGGAAAAACCAAAGACGGAAAAATTGTTTTAATTGACGAAATACATACTCCAGATTCTTCACGTTATTTCTACGCTGATGGTTATAAAGAACGCCAAGCAAAAGGTGAAGCACAAAAGCAACTGTCAAAGGAGTTTGTAAGACAATGGTTAATTTCAAATAATTTTCAGGGTCTGGAAGGGCAAACCGTTCCATTTATGAGTGACGACTATATTGAAACTGTTAGCGAACGCTATATTGAGCTTTATGAAAACATTACAGGCAATACTTTTGTGAAAGCAGATGTTTCTGATATTCAAAAACGTATTGAAAGGAATGTGTTAGCATATCTTAAGCAATAGCTAATAATTGGCTAATTCATGTACTTATTTATGTATTTTTACAAATACATAATCTATTACTAATGCGAATCAAGGGTTGGTAAATAGATAAAAAAACAAGCTTAATTCATTGAAAAACAACGTCTTAAAATTGTTTAAGTTATTGATTTTCAGTATCTTAATAGTCGATTTCAACAAGATTATTTTGGATACAAATAGCAATAACAAGGATTACAAGTTAGTAAAAATTTATGATTATGTCTGTGAAAAATTTGAAACACATTTACAATTTGAGTGTGAGAGATTCAGTAATAATAATAAGCCAAAGTTAACTGACCAAGAAATTATAACCAT
>NZ_JABDQL010000126.1 GCF_013042245.1 Winogradskyella sp.
CACATCCACGAGATACAACTTGCTCAAAAGCAACAGTGTCTTTTTTCATGTCCGTCTGTTTTTTTGTTAATAATACCCTAAGGTAATAATAGACGGACTTTTTTTACTTATTCATATCCTTTTGTGATGGATTCCTCTAAAATTATTTTGCGCCGTAATGGAGGTTTCATATGTTTATATGTATTGTTTTTTTAAGGACACATGCTGTTCGCTATTAATCATTCCTTTAGGTGATAATATGTTTAGCATATGCGTTTCATAATACTGATAGAATATATCTTCTACCGTTATTCTTTTCCTTTTAATTCCATATCATGAGACAGTAGTTCATAGTGTGATTCCGATATTTTTAATTTCTCTAAAACAGATTCTGAAACTAAAAGATGCTTATTAAACCTATTACATAAGCTTTGTATTCTAGAGGCAGTATTGATGATATCACCATGAAAGGCTAGGTCTTTTTTATAGTTCCTATTAAGTCAACCATAAGTTTCTCAAAATGTAAGCCAGCTTTAAAATTGGGATTAAAATTGTATTTGTTTATATAATATTTAGACCGTCTATTAAATCGTTTTTGAAAGGCAAAAAATAGATTTATACAATTATTATTTCTGAAACCTTTTTTTATTAGGCCAATAAATGACGTCCTCATCTCCGGCATATTGATAGACTTCTGCATCAAAATTATTCGAGGATAAGTTTACATCTATAAACAATATTGAATAAACTTACTATACTTCTGATGCCGCACTTTTTCTGTAATCATTGTAGAACTCTTTAGGTCAACAAACATTAACACGTGTTCTTGCTCCTTAGGTTTCTTATACTTCCCTAATAGAATTTGAATGAAATTTCTCCGACTAAATCTATCATTTGCAATTCGGATTAATGAAAAAAATAACAGAAGTAGTAATACAATAAATTACAGTAATCCAGAAGAGTGGGTTAGTTTTCCAACAACCTCTTTGATTAGGTATATCTAAATCTGTTTGTTCCTCTAGATGAAAGGATATTAAGCTAAGAACAACTATGATTAAAATAAAATAGATTATGGACTTTAATAGTATGGTTAATCCAAGAATAAGTCTTTTACTTAATTTATCAAATAACAACTCCATTATAGCATAAAAAACACTTATAAGAAGACCTATTAAAGTTGCTGCTTCATAAAAAGTTCTGATTGGCAAGTACAGAATTTCATCAGTGTAAAGGGACAATTCTTCTTCTATTCCATGATACCTAACGGCACAAAATAGTACAAAAGCAGAAACCCAAAAATTACTGATATTAAAAGAAGTTTAAGAAAAGAACTCCGTTTATTAAACATATCTTAAAATTATGTTTTTTGCTTCTTCTTTTTAGCAGCGGGAAATAAAACGTTATTTAAAATTAAACGATAGCCTGGAGAAGTTGGGTGAAGATCTAATTCTGTCTTCGGGTCACCAACGCGATGCGTATAGTCTTCTGGGTCGTGCCCTCCATAAAATGTAAAAAAGCCTTTTCCTTTAATACCATGAATGTACTTAGCCTCACCATTTGTTTTGTTCTCTCCCATAACCAATACATTAGATTTTATTTGTTCGCGTGCAAAGGATGTTGTTTGCCCCATAAAACCCTTTACTAAAGCGGTGTGGTTTTGAGTTAACATCGTGGGGATGGGATCCCATTTTGCAGAATATTGCATTAATGAAAAGTAATCTGTTGACTTTGGGATATTTCGTTTTCTAGTCATATCTATTGAAGAGAACTCATAAACATTAGGACTTCGCTCTAAAATATAGTTTTTAAAGGCAAAGGTTTTGCTAAAATCTAATTTATTTTGATAGCCTGGTGTACTTCCATCACCATCAAACATAGGCTCACATATATCAACGTTTTCGGCAGACAATGTAATATCGAAACTATCGGTTGCAGAGCACATGGCAAACATAAATCCACCACCAGCCACGTAGTTTCTAATCTTTAAAGCTACAGCAAGTTTAGCATCTGAAACTTTTGAATAGCCTAATCGTTTAGCCAATGTTTCAGCTTCTTTTTTGTCTTCAATATACCATGCTGCAGAACGATAACTTCTATAAAATTTACCGAACTGACCAGTAAAATCTTCATGATGTAAGTGTAACCAATCGTAAAGCAATAATTCATCTTTAAGAACTTCCTCATCGTATATAGTTTCGTAAGGAATTTCGGCATAAGTTAACACCATAGTCACCGCATCGTCCCATGGCTGTTTTCCATATGGTGTGTAGACAGCAATTTTTGGTGCTTTTTCTAATACAACGGCTTCTTGGTTTACAGCTGGGCTTGAAATTTTTTCTAAAATTTGGACAGTTTGACTATCAGAAATAATTTCAAAAGACACACCTCTGATTTGACATTCGCGCTGAATAATTTCTGCATCTGGCAACAAAAATGAACCCCCTCGATAGTTTAGTAACCACTTTACTTTTAGATTTCTTTCGAGTGTCCAATAGGTAACACCGTAGGCTTTAAGATGATTTTCTTGAGATTCTGCATCCATTGGAATTAGTATGTAAGATGCCTGAGCTGAATAGCCTAATAGTAATAGAAGGATTAATATTGTAATTTTTTTCAACCTTATAAATTTATTTCAATATAATCAAAAAAGTATAGCCTCTAAAGTCTTTATTATTCTTTTAAGATATTTTGAAGTAATTGAGGATAAGCTAGAGACTTTCAGGCATGGTTTCTGACCCAGATAATAGACTGGCTATTACTTTTGTACCTTTAAATTGCTCTAAGATTATTTTAATAAACACTGTAATTGGAATAGCCATTATCAGTCCTGCAATTCCCCATAAAAATCCCCAAAACATAAGCATAACTAGGACGGCTATAATATTGATTGAGAATGATTTTCCCATGAAAATAGGCTCCAAAATAGCACCAAAGGTTACTTGTACTAGGGTAATTGCCAATATAAAAAATAACAAAGTGCTTGAGGTATCCAACTCTACAAAAGCGAAGATTGAAAGTAAAATAACAGAAATAAAGGAACCTACCATTTGCACAAAATTAATAGCAAATGCAAAAAGACCCCAAAAGATAGGGAAGCTAACATCAAAAAAAACACACATTAAACCTGTAAATAATCCTGTTAAAGCACTTACCAAAAACTTCACTTTTATGAACTTAATTAAATCACTTTCAATTTTCATGAATGCTTTTACAGAAGTATATTTTTTTCTTAAAATTGTATTATTCAATAACTTATGAACATTAATAGATTCAGCCAACCACAGTACTACAAAAAACGCTGTCATTAAAAGTGTTGTTAAAAACGTCCTGAGAAAACCAATGGTAGAGCCAATATTTTCTTTTTGAAAAAATTGAGCAAATACGTTTTTATTGGACTGTACTTCAATCCCAAAATTATTATTCAAATAACTTTTTAGGCTTGCTATTTTAGGCTCGGCTTTTTGCAGGAAATCTCCATTATTAGCTAGAATTTCTTTGCTTGATAACTGAATTAATTCAATACCAATTTTTAAGCCACCAGCAACTAGCAATAATACCACAATAATACTTATAAATTTTGGTATTTTTCTACGCCCCAACCAACGCATCATTGGCAGAAACAATAAAGCTATGAACATTGAAAAAATCAATGGGATAAATATAAAAGAAAGTATTTTAAGTAAATAAAATACTAAAGGAACTGCTATAATTAACAGTAGAATATTTGTTGTATGTCTTTCGTTTAGCATGGGGGCTTTGTTATTTGAGACAAAGCTAATTTTAAATTTTTCTAAAATGTCTCAAAAAAATTATAAAAATTTAGAAAGGCACACCATCATCTTCTGGTGCGTCGAATGCATCACTAGCAGAAGGAAAATGGTCTTGTTTAAAGGTGTCATCATTTGCCACAGCATTCATTTTAGAATGGAACTCACCAAATGGTGTGTCGAAGTCATCCAAATTATCGAACTTACCTAAATGACCAATAAACTTAAGTCTTATATTATCTAGACCACCATTTCTGTGTTTTGCAACGATAAACTCACCTTGACCTTCAGTTGGGGAGCGTTCTTCATCATCCCATTCATCAATTTTATAATATTCTGGTCTATAAATAAATGATACGATATCTGCATCTTGCTCAATCGCACCAGATTCACGTAAATCTGATAGTAATGGTCTTTTACTACCACCACGTGTCTCCACGGCACGCGATAATTGAGACAATGCAATGACGGGGACACTTAATTCTTTAGCTAAAGCTTTAAGGTTACGAGAAATCATTGATATTTCTTGTTCACGATTCCCTCCTTTTTGACTTCCACCAGCCGTCATAAGCTGTAAGTAGTCAATCATAATCACTTTTATTCCGTATTGTGAAGCTAAACGACGTGCTTTTGCTCTTAAATCGAAAATTGACAAAGATGGTGTATCGTCTATAAATAGTGGCGCTTGCTCTAATGTCTTTACTTTTACGTTGAGTTGTTCCCACTCATGCTTCTCTAGCTTTCCTGTTCTTAATTTTTCTGAAGATAAACCTGTTTCACTAGAAATTAAACGTGTAATTAACTGAACTGAAGACATCTCTAAAGAGAAAAATGCCACAGGTTGATTAAAATCCACAGCAATATTTCGAGCCATTGTTAAGGTTAATGCAGTTTTACCCATACCTGGACGAGCAGCTACGATTATTAAATCACTAGGTTGCCAACCAGAAGTTAGTTTATCTAGTTTATCAAAACCTGTAGGTATACCACTTAACCCTTCTTTATTAGAAATTTCTTCAATTTTCTTCTTGGCCTGAATCACCAAACTTTGAGCTGTTTCAGTAGACTTTTTGACGTTTCCTTGAGTTACCTCGTAAAGCTTAGCTTCTGCAGTATCAAGTAAATCGAAAACGTCATTCCCTTCGTGGTAAGCTTCCTCAATAATTTCATTTGAAATTTTAATTAAACTTCTTTGAATATATTTTTGGAGAATAATACGTGCGTGAAACTCAATATGTGCTGATGAAGACACGCGTTGAGTTAAAGATATTAAGTAAAAATCTCCACCAATTAAATCAAGCTTTCCGTCTTTACGTAATTGTGCCGAAACTGTTAATAAATCTACAGGTTCACTGTTTTCAAACAATTTAAAGATAGATTCAAAAATGTAGCGGTGTGCCTCTTTATAGAAGGCATCTGGACTTAAAATATCTATAACCTCATCTACCCCTTTTTTATCAATCATCATGGCTCCTAAAACCACTTCCTCTAAGTCTATGGCTTGCGGTGGAATTTTTCCTTTCTCCAAGCTAATTAAGGAACTTTTGTCGACTTTATAGCCTTGTACTGGATTAGGTTGCTTCATTATATAATGACTGATTTTGATGGATTAATCTTGGTTTTTTGTAGGCAAATTCTTTTATAAAATCTGAGCTTGTTGGCTACATATTTTCAGGGGTACGAAGGTAAATAAATCGTTAAGAAAATAGCTTTTTAAAGATAGACAATATTCAACAGTTGATTAACATTCTAACTGTTAATAACTTAATTATTTTGTTAACAGCGATAAAAAAACTGAAGCAAAAAGCTTCAGTTTTATAATAATAGGCTGTTTTATTGAAGTTCTTATTTATAAACTCCCATTTGGCTATATTTTTCCATGCGCTGTTTTACTAATTCTTTTGGTGATAAGTTTTTAAGTTCATCAAAAGTCCTTATAATAGCATCCCTAACCGCTAAAAAAGTTTTTTCTCTGTCTCTATGAGCACCACCTAGCGGTTCTTTAATAATTTGGTCGACAAGTTTCATACGTTTCATGTCTTTTGCCGTAAGCTTTAAAGCTTCAGCTGCTTGCTCTTTGTACTCCCAACTACGCCATAAAATAGAAGAACATGATTCTGGTGAAATAACAGAATACCATGTGTTTTCTAACATCATAACTTTGTCTCCAACACCAATACCTAATGCGCCACCTGATGCACCTTCTCCAATAATTATAGTGATTATAGGTACTTTTAATCGTGTCATCTCTAAGATGTTCCTAGCAATAGCCTCACCTTGTCCGCGTTCTTCAGCTTCAAAACCAGGGTAAGCACCTGGTGTATCTATCAATGTAACTACAGGAATACCAAATTTTTCTGCAGACTTCATTAAACGTAAAGCTTTACGATAGCCTTCTGGATTTGACATTCCAAAGTTTCTATATTGTCTCGTTTTTGTATTGAAGCCTTTCTGTTGACCAATAAACATGTAGGATTGATCTCCAATTTTTCCTAAACCACCAATCATGGCTTTATCGTCTTTTACATTTCTGTCACCATGTAATTCTAAAAAGGAATCACCACAAAGGGCTTTAATATGATCTAACGTGTAAGGTCTGTCTGGGTGTCTAGATAGCTGAACACGCTGCCATGCCGAAAGGTTTTTGTAAATCTCTTTCTTGGTTTCAACTAGCTTCTTCTCTATTTGTTTACAGGTTTCTGTAACATCAACTTCACTCTCATCCCCTATAAGCTTACATTTCTGTAATTGGTCTTCAAGTTCTTTTATTGGTAATTCAAACTCTAAATATTCCATACAATTTGAAATTAATTCGTTTTAGTTAGTTAGATCACAAACCTACATATTCTGTGTTTATTTTAATAATAAAACTAGAACTAATTAGATTCCGCAGTCTATACAAAAATAGGAATTACTGCTAAGTTATTATGAACTTTAACGTCTTATCGTCCACTTTTTATTTTTCTCTTTCTATAGTTTTTTGATATCGCATCCATTAATATAGCGGTGATAACTATGATTGCACCGTAGTAAAATTGGGGTGACATTTGTTCATTCTCTGGGAAGAAATAAAGTGCTAAGACAATCCCATAGACAGGTTCTAAATTATAACTCAATATTACTGTAAAGGGTGAAATATACTTCATAATCTCTACTGCTGCAATAAAGGCATAAGCCGTACAAACCGAAGCCAATATTAAGATAAACAACCAGTCTTCTTTGGATAGTATAAAGAATTCTAAATTAAACCCCCCATAAAATACGAATATACAGATTGATATAAAGAATACACCACTTACAAATTCATAAAATGAAATTACGCTAGCTTTATGCTTTAGAATAAGTTTACCATTAATTACCGCAAATAAAGTTGAAAATAAAGCAGATGCTAGGCCTAAAATTATCCCGTTGATGTATTTTAATTCGCCTTGTGTAATCAGTAAAACACCAAATATAACAATGATACCAAAAATTATTTCGTACCATGAAACTTTACGATTAAATATTATAGGCTCTACAAATGAAGCGAAAAATGCTCCTGAGGAAAACATAGCTAGCGTTATAGATACATTAGACTGATTTATTGCCTCAAAAAAAGTAATCCAATGAGCTGCTATAATTGCTCCAGCAATAGTTAACTGAAATGCTAAGCGATTAGTTATTTTTAACCGCTTCTTAGTTAGTTTTATATAAAG
This sequence comes from Winogradskyella sp., assembly GCF_013042245.1. Taxonomy (GTDB): domain Bacteria; phylum Bacteroidota; class Bacteroidia; order Flavobacteriales; family Flavobacteriaceae; genus Winogradskyella. The sequence continues at coordinate 7,442 of NZ_JABDQL010000126.1, forward strand.
AAACATTAATATACCAGCAATTAACATTCGAAACCAAACTAATGCAAACGCACCAATGGTAATCATTTCGCCAAGTATAGCTGTAAAACCAGCAATAAAAACCAAAAAATGTAAATGTATATAGTGTTTAAAATTACCTTTTAGCATTATATAGTAAATATGCTGCTAAAATACCGAAAACTACATTTGGGAACCAAACTGCTACTAAAGGCGAAAAATCAGATTGCTCTGCCATGACACCAAATATCTTGTCAAAAAAAACATAAATCATGGCAATGGTAATACCTATGGCAAGGTTAACTCCCATTCCACCTCGACGCTTAATTGACGATACAGCAACCGCTATGATGGTGAGAATAAAAACTGAAACTGGTAAACTCCATTTTTTATATTTAACCACTTCGTAGCGACCAATATTTGGAGAACCTCTTAATTTTTCCTTTTCTATGAAGTCTACTAATTCTGAATATGGTTTTGTTTCTGCAATATAATTCACTGGTGTCAAATCTTCGGCTTCAAAAGAAAACTCGACAATCATTTTTCGCTTTTCTTCGACAGTGACATTTCCTATACTATCATAGTTGCGTTTGTAATAATTAGTTAACTGCCAAACAGAATCTATTTCAATATACTTAATCGAATTAGCAAAAATTTTATACTCTAATTTGTTGTCTTTGAGATGTTCTAAGGTAAAGTTTTGTCCACGATTGTTTTTAGGGTCAAAAGAGCTTACATAGATAATATCGTTATCGGTAATTCGCCGAAAAATTTCTTTTGTGTCTTGAATTTTCCTACCTTTTGATAAATATTTATACTTAAACTCATTAAAACATTGACTCGCTTTAGGTGCCAAAAACATCCCTAACAATAATGCTATGATTGCTACGATTGTGGCTCCTATTAAATAAGGTCTTAAAAATCTAGTAAAAGAAACGCCTGAACTCAAAAAGGCTACAATCTCCGTATTGTTAGCTAATTTTGACGTAAAAAATATAACAGACAAGAATAAAAACAAAGGAAATAAAAGTGTTGCAAAATATATTGTGAAGTTTAAAAGATATTCTGCTACAGCATCAAAAGGTACATCATTGTCTATTATTTTCCCAATTTTTTCAGCTAAATGAACCATTATAGCTATCGGAATAAATAATAATAACATCATCAAAAATGTAAACAAGTATCTCTTAAGTATATACCAATCTAGTATCTTCATAAACTATAAACGCTTATCCATTTGTTTTACCATTTTATCTTTCCAAGTTCTAAAATCTCCTGCAATAATATGCTTTCTTGCTTCTCTTACCAACCACAAATAAAATCCTAAGTTATGAATTGTAGCAATTTGTTTTCCCAACAATTCATTAACCGAAAATAGATGCTTTAGATAAGCTTTACTATATTCTGTGTCTACGAATGTAATTCCCATTTCGTCTATCGGCGAAAAATCATCAGCCCATTTTCGATTCTTTATGTTAATGGTTCCTTGAGCTGTAAATAGCATTCCATTTCTAGCATTTCGCGTTGGCATTACACAATCAAACATATCTACACCTAACGCAATATTTTCTAAAATATTTATTGGCGTACCAACTCCCATTAAATATCTTGGTTTATCTTCTGGTAATATTTCACAAACAACATCAGTCATAGCATACATTTCTTCAGCAGGTTCGCCTACCGACAAACCACCAATAGCATTACCTTCAGCTCCTGCATTTGCAATATATTCTGCGGATTGCTGTCTCAAATCTTTGTATGTACTTCCTTGAACAATTGGAAAAAATGACTGAGAGTAATCATACTTATAAGGCGTCTTTTTTAAATGCTCTAAACAACGCTCTAACCAACGATGCGTCATGTGCATAGAGCGCTTAGCATAGTTATAATCGCATGGATATGGTGTGCATTCATCAAAAGCCATAATAATGTCAGCACCAATAGAACGCTGAATTTCCATTACATTTTCTGGTGTAAATAAATGCATACTTCCATCAATATGTGACTTAAACTTTACGCCTTCTTCTTTTATTTTTCGATTTGCTGAAAGCGAATAGACTTGATAGCCACCAGAATCTGTAAGGATATTTCTATCCCAATTCATAAATTTATGTAAGCCACCAGCCTGCTCTAAAATTTTAGTTTGGGGTCTTAAGTATAAATGATAGGTGTTTCCTAAAATAATATCAGGGCTAATATCATTCTTTAATTCACGTTGATGCACACCTTTTACAGTACCAACAGTACCAACAGGCATGAAAATGGGGGTTTCAATTTTACCATGATCTGTAGTAATCTCTCCTGCTCTTGCCTTACTCTTTGGGTCTGTAGAAATCTTTTTAAATACCATTGAAAATAATTGTAAATGGGCAAATATAATTAACTCTCAAGCATAAGGTCTTAATTAAATTTAAAATTGTTAGCAAATCCTCTAAATCGTTAATAAATGAAAGATATCTTACTTTGCCACGCTAGTTGAAACGATTATTTTTGAAATCATTAAAACAAGACATATTTAAGATGCCAAACACTCAAGAATTACAAGATTTAACCACTCAAGTACGCCGCGATATTTTGCGTATGGTACATAAAGTAAACTCAGGACATCCTGGAGGATCGTTAGGTTGTGCTGAATTTTTAGTTACACTCTACCAAGAAATTATGGACAGAAAAGACCATTTTGATATGGACGGAATTGGAGAAGACCTATTCTTCCTATCTAACGGCCATATTTCTCCTGTTTATTATAGTGTTTTGGCTCGCTCTGGTTATTTTTCAGTTGATGAGTTAAATACGTTTAGACTTATTAATTCTAGGCTACAAGGTCACCCAACCACTCATGAAGGTTTACCAGGTGTACGTATTGCTTCTGGTTCTTTAGGACAAGGCATGTCTGTTGCCATTGGTGCAGCTCAAGCTAAAAAACTAAATGGTGATTCTCATTTAATTTATAGCCTTCATGGTGATGGTGAATTACAAGAAGGTCAAAACTGGGAAGCTATTATGTATGCTTCAGCAAAAAAAGTAGATAATCTTATTTCTACAATAGATTTAAACGGAAAGCAAATCGATGGTGCTACTGATGATGTTCTACCAATGGGAAGCATCAAGCAAAAATTTGAAGCCTTTGGCTGGATTGCTATTGAAATTGAAAAGGGTAATGATATTAAAGCTATTCTTGAAGGAATGGCAGAAGCTAAATCCAAAACCGGAAACGGAAAACCTGTTTGTGTTTTATTAAAAACTGAAATGGGTAATGGTGTAGACTTTATGATGCATACGCATGCTTGGCATGGCAAAGCACCAAACGACGAGCAATTAGAAATTGCTCTTTCTCAGAATCCAGAAACCTTAGGGGATTATTAATATTTAAAACATTTCCACATAAAGTGGACTTTAATATGAAAACATACGAAAACACAGGAAATAAAGATACACGCTCAGGTTTTGGAGCAGGACTTACGGAACTAGGAAAAACAAATGAGAATGTTGTGGCCCTTTGTGCTGATCTCATAGGTTCATTAAAAATGGATGATTTTAAAGCCAATCATCCTGAACGTTTTTACCAAGTTGGTATCGCAGAAGCTAATATGATTGGTATTGCTGCTGGATTAACCATTGGTGGAAAAATTCCATTTACAGGAACATTTGCTAACTTTTCTACAGGACGTGTATATGACCAAATAAGACAGAGTGTAGCTTATTCTAGTAAAAATGTAAAGATATGTGCATCTCACGCAGGTATTACTCTAGGAGAAGATGGTGCAACTCACCAAATTCTTGAAGATATAGGCTTAATGAAAATGCTTCCCGGAATGACCGTTATAAATACTTGTGATTTTAACCAGACCAAAGCTGCAACTTTAGCTATTGCAGAGCATGAAGGTCCTGTCTATTTACGTTTTGGTAGACCAAAAGTGGCGAATTTCACTCCAGAAAACCAAAAATTTGAAATTGGAAAAGCTGTACAACTAACAGAAGGTACAGATGTAACTATAGTAGCTACAGGTCATTTGGTATGGGAAGCACTTGAAGCTTCAAAAATCTTAAATGAACAAGGTATTTCTGCTGAAGTAATTAATATCCATACCATTAAGCCTTTAGATGAGAGTGTGATTTTAGGCTCTATTGCTAAGACAGGATGTGTTGTTACAGCTGAAGAACATAACTATTTAGGAGGTTTAGGAGAAAGTGTTTCTAGAACATTAGTGAAAAACAATCCTGTACCTCAAGAATTTGTAGCAACCAACGATACATTTGGTGAATCCGGGACACCCGCACAACTTATGGATAAGTACGGCCTAAATAGTAAAGCCATAGTCGAAGCTTCAAAAAAAGTCATTTCAAGAAAATAAGTTGAGTTTGGCAGCGTTTTTGTTTATATGCTCAAAATCAAAAACGAATAATTATGAAGAATTTATTTTTTACAGTAGTATTAGTTGTAGGATTTTCAACTGTATTATTTGCTCAAACAGGAAGTGGCTTCGGTATTAAAGCTGGTCTAAATTATGGTGGCAGTGGAGACTACTTCCAATCTGCAGCCGATAATTTTGAAAATCCAGACCAAAATATCGGGTATCACATTGGTCTCTTTGGGAAACTAGGAAACAAGCTTTATTTTAGACCAGAAATTGTATACACAAAAACTAAAAGTGATTATGATTTGGGTGAGTTTGATATGCAAAAGATTGATGTTCCATTATTGGTAGGACTCAAAGTTTTAGGTCCTATAAATGTATTTGCAGGTCCTTCTTTACAATATATACTAGATACAGATTTTAATATTAATGTCAATGATATTGAAAATGATTTTAGTGTAGGTTTCAATTTTGGTATAGGAGTTAATCTTAATAAATTAGGTATTGATTTAAGATATGAAAGAGGCTTCAGTGATAATGAAGCTACTTTTATAGATAACAATAATATTATTTCTCTTGACCGCTTAGAAACAAGACCTGAGCAAATAATCTTGAGCTTATCTTATAAAATATAGTTGTATATACGCTAACTATCATAAGCTAAAAACAAACCTGATTTTCTATGTTTTCGAGCGTGGTCACAGAGCGTAGTCGAAGTGTAGTCCAGAAATATAAGCACTTGATTTTAATACATTTCGACTTTAGTTTATGCTGAGCACAGTCGAAGTGCTCAATACTATAGATTAAATTAAAATCAATTTATGACATATTACGGACATTCAAAAAATATAGTCTCTCTTAGACTTAAAAATAAAAAGCCGCTAAAACAATTTTAGCGGCTTTTTTTTTAATTATGTGAATCAAGGGTTGAAATAGTCATAGAAAAACAAGCTTAATTCATTGAAAAACAACGCCTTAAACTTGTTTAAGTTATTGATTTTCAGTATCTTAATAGTCGATTTCAACAAGATTATTTTGGATACAAATAGCAATAACAAGGATTACAAGTTAGTAAAAATTTATGATTATGTCTGTGAAAAATTTGAA
>NZ_JABDQL010000072.1 GCF_013042245.1 Winogradskyella sp.
ATAGACTTTGCAAGCCTCATCATTTGGAAATTCTTTTATAAAGTTTAGTATATCTTGTCCTTCAAATTGTTCCATTATCCTAATTTTATTGACTTAAATGTACGGAAATTAAATGACTAACTCAATAATATTTTACACCCATACTTCTAAAAAAAACTTTAATTGCTACTTACACTTTTTCTTGCTTTTGAAACAATCTTCAATAATTCTAAAGTCTCACCTATTAATGGTTTTAACAACTCGTTTGAAACAAATTTTGTTTCGTTTAATATCTCTAACCAAAATAGAGTTTCATCTGCTTCTTCGACCACAATAGATAACTTTGAGAAGAATTCTCTTTGAGAACGTGCAATACAAGCAGCTCGATAATTAGCCGCAACAGAGGTAGCTGAATGAATTAATTGTTTTCCAATAACTCTTGTAGAATCAGTCTTTCGCATATTTTCGTAGAGCATAATAACATCTATTGCTAATCGCTTAGTCCTAAGTTTTATCATTTCTACAAATTCTGCTTTTTCCATCAATTCAATCTTTTAATTATTACCATTTCTAATTATTTCATTAGCTCACTGCTTCATTGTTTCATTGTCAAATCACTTGAAATCCATGTGCGTATGGGTCATCATCGTCATCAATCGTGATGGTGTTTTGCCCATAAATTTTTGCCCAACCTTGTATACTTGGAATAATCGCCAAATTTCCATCCAAACTTGCTTCTTCTTCAATGCGACCAATAAAGGTACTTCCAATAAAACTTTCGTGAATAAATGGCTCATTAACTTTTAATTTCCCTTTGGCATACAATTGTGCTAATCGCGCAGAAGTTCCTGTACCACATGGACTTCTATCAATCGCTTTATTGCCATAAAATACTGCATTTCTTCCGTCAGATTTTTCATTTAATGGTGTACCTGTCCATAACATATGTGTGACATCTTTTATGGTTTCATTCTCTGGATGAATAAACTGATTTGGATATTTCTCGTTGATTAAAGCTCTCAACTTCTGAGAAAATTCAATAATCTGACTCGCTGTAAAATCTTGAATTCCGGTAAAGTTTTTCTGTGGGTCAACAATGGCGTAAAAATTTCCGCCATAGGCGACATCAAAAACGAGTTCGCCTAAATCAGGAGAATCTATAATTAGGCTTTCTGCTGCTAAATAACTTTTCACATTCGTTAATTTAACCCACTCTACTTTATCACCTTTCATTTGATAGTCGATTTCCACCAAGCCTGCTGGTGCTTCCATCTTTATTTTACCTGGGATTTTTGGTGTTACTAAACCTTCTTCAATCGCAATTGTTATAGTACCAATAGTACCGTGACCGCACATTGGCAGACATCCAGATGTCTCAATAAATAATATCGCGAAATCATTTTCTGGATGGTGAGGTGGATATAAGATAGAGCCACTCATCATATCATGACCGCGAGGCTCAAACATTAAGCCTTTTCTAATCCAATCATACTCTTTTAAAAAGTGTTGGCGTTTTTCGCTCATGGTATTTCCCACAAGTATTGGACCACCACTTTTTATGACTCTTACTGGATTGCCACAGGTATGTGCATCAATGCAAACAAAGGTGTTTTTTGCCATTTATTTAATGGGTGCTTTAGTTTGATTATTATTTACTAATCTCGAAATACCTAAAGGATTTTCTTTTTTTAATTCATCTGGTAGCAGATTATTTGGCCAATCTTGATAACTGAATGGTCTTACCCAACGTTTTATTGAATGAATACCTACAGCTGTAAAACGGCTATCCGTTGATGATGGATATGGACCGCCATGAACCATAGATGGACAAACCTCAACACCAGTTGGCACACCATTAAAGATTAAACGACCAACTCTGTTTTGTAATGCCGAAATTACTGCTGGATACTTATCTATTTCTCCTGAATCTGAAATTACAGTTCCTGTTAATTGTCCTTCTAGATGCGAAATTATAGTTTCTAATTGTTTGGTGTCTTTACATTGTACTACGACAGAAAATGGTCCGAAAACTTCTTGATGCAAAGTGGTGTTATTTAAAAACGTATCACCATCAACAGTCAATATGGCTTGGCTTGCGTGGTTTGTTTTTACATCGTCTGTATAGTATGCAACAAGTTCTGTGTAACTTTGGGATATGATTTTTTCTTTATTTTTTTGAAACGCATTATGGATGTTTGGATGTAACATACACGATGGTTCTATCTTTACAATTTCATCAGATAATGTGTTGATGAATTGCGATAATTCATCACTTTTTAAACCTAAAATTAAACCTGGATTGGTACAAAATTGCCCTGTTCCTAATGTGATTGAACCTGCATAAGTTTTGGCTAAATCATCACCTCGTTGTTTTAGTGCTTCTGGTAACATTACAACTGGGTTGATGCTTCCCATTTCTGCAAAAACTGGTATTGGTTCTTTACGTTCCGCAGCCATATTGTACAATGCACGACCACCTTTAATACTTCCTGTGAAACCTACTGCTTTAACTTGTGGATGTTTTACAAGTTGTGCTCCAACATCTATACCGCTACTGTTTATATTTGAAAATATACCATTTGGCATTCCTGTTTTTTCTGCAGCTGTTACAATCGCACTAGCGACCAACTCACCAGTTCCGGCATGCATTGGATGCGATTTTACAATTACTGGACATCCAGAAGCTAATGCTGCTGCCGTATCTCCACCAGCCGTTGAATAGGCTAATGGAAAATTACTTGCACCAAAAACTACAACTGGTCCAAGTGGCACCAATAATTTACGAATATCCGATTTTGGCATTGGTTGTCTATCAGGTTGTGCGGTATCAATCGTAGCTTCAACCCAAGAGCTTTCTTTTACTAAATCTGCAAAACTTCGTAATTGTCCGACTGTTCTTCCACGTTCGCCTTTGGCTCTACCCTCGGGTAAACCTGTTTCAGAACAATAGGTACTTATTAGTTTATCATCTAACGCTAAAATTTCATCTGCTATGGCGTTTAAAAATTCTGCTTTTTTTGCACCTGAGGTTGACTTATATTCTACAAAAGCATCTGTTGCTAGTTGTAAAGCGTCATTGATTTCTTCTGTTGTAGCTTCTGTAAATTTTGCTTCGTTTTCGGCATTTAATAGAGGGTTAAATGTTTTGTACGTTTTAGAGCCTTTTGCAGATTGTTGTTGTCCTATATAGTTTTTTCCTGTTATCATCTTAAAGATTTTTATAATCTGGTAATGTTGGTCTTGTTTTTAAACTTGACTCTATTATGTGCTTTACATATGCACGTTCTTCTCCAAAAAGTGGCAGTCTTGGTTTGCGCACGTTCTCGGTTCCTATTTCTGTGTACAGTTCAGCTAATTTAATGTTTTGAACCAATTTAGGATTGATATCTAACTCTAAAAGTGGCATAAACCATCTGTTAATTTCGATAGCTTCTTTAATACGTCCTGCTTTTTGAAGTTCGTAAATCGCAACAGTTTCTCTAGGAAATGCACATACTAAACCTGCAACCCAACCTTGAGCTCCCATAATTAGACTTTCTAATGCAACAGTATCAACACCTGTTAATATTTTTAATCGGTCTCCAAATCTGTTTTTAATTCTTGTAATATTTGTGGTATCTCTAGTAGATTCTTTAACAGCCTCTATGTTTGGGCATTCCGCTAATAAATCTTCAAACATATCTAAAGTGACCTCGATTTTATAATCTACAGGATTGTTATAAATCATAATTGGTAATGATGTACTATTAGCAATATCCTTGAAATATTGTACCGTTTCTGTATCACAGGCTTTGTAGCGCATTGGTGGCAATAACATTAAACCTTGTGCACCATCTTCTTCGGCTTTTTTGGCGCAAAGCATCGCTTCTTTAGTCGTTTGTTCGGCAATATTAATCAGTACTGGAACCTTACCTTCTACAAATTTAACTGTCTCTTGAGTTAACGTACGCTTTTCGGCATCCGTTAAAGTACTTGCTTCTCCTAATGTTCCACCGAGAACGATACCATGAACTCCAGCATCTAATTGTGCTTTTATATTTACTTTAAACATGTCTAAATCTAACTCGTCTTTATCGTCAAATTTTGTAGTTATTGCAGGCATTATACCTTCCCATTTTATTGCCATTTGATATATTTTTATTGAATTTTTAGTTCTTTAAAAATAGCTAGTAAATATGATTTGTCTTTGTCTAATTTTATCCGATACTAATACTATATTTTCCATTTATTAATACTTAAATATAATATTTGATTAATTTAGTATCATGAAAGTGCTCCCTTTTAAGATACCGAAACCAAAAGATGAGGTCCTTATTTATCAGGAAGATATTGGTGAGAGTTTCTACAATCAACTGCATCAACATGAAGAAATTCAGCTAAGTATTATTATTGAAGGCGAAGGAACTTTAGTTGTCGGTAATACTGTGAACAGTTATAAAAAAGGAGATTTTTTAGTCATTGGCAGTCATTTACCACATGTTTTTAAAAGCGATAGTACTAAAGTAAAAACATCATCCATGCTAACGTTGTTTTTTACAAAAACCGCATTCGGAACTCGTTTCTTTGACTTGAATGAACTCAATACGTTACGTCCTTTTTTTAAACGTGCTGCTCAAGGTTTTAAAATTAGTCGTCGTACGACGAAAATTAAATCTTTGTTTCAAAGCTTAAGTTCTGCTAACAAACTAGAGCGTTTTATAACGCTACTAAATATCATGAAAATTGTATCTCGCAAACAATACGAGTCATTATCTTCATTTGTATATGACAAAAATTATAATCTAGCAGATGGCAAAAAATTACAAGTTATTTATGATTATACCATGACCAATTTTAAGAAAGATATCTCTCTTGTCTCTGTTGCTAATGTCGCTAACATGACAAAAAGCGCCTTTTGTAAATACTTTAAAAAACGCACCAATAAAACGTATTTTGAATTTTTGAATGAACTAAGAATTGCAAATGCCTGTAAGCTATTAAATGAAGATATGGATACCTCTATTTCTGAAATCGCTTTTGCCTCTGGATATCATAATATCTCAAACTTTAACAGACAGTTTATGGCTATTAAACAGACAACGCCTTCGGTATTTAGAAAGTTACTCTAATTGGTCTCGCAATTTTTTAGGTAAGCCTTTAATGACCATATCGTAAGAATGGTCTATTAAAGAAGTTATAAGTTTTAGGGAAAGTTCACCAGTATGAATATAAACGCTATTCCATTGTTGTTTGTGCATATGATAACCCGGTTTTACACTATCATATTCCGCTCGAAGCTCTTGAGCATAATCTGGTTCGCACTTTAGATTAATAAACGCATTGCCTTCCTCCCATTTTTTTAATGAGACCAAAGCGAACATTTTGTTACAAACTTTAAACACCAAAGTATCTTTGTCAAAAGGAAAATGCTCAGTTACTTTTTTTTTATTTAGACAATAATCTCTGAATTGTTCGATATTCATTCTAGCATTTTTTTATCTTCAGCTTCAATTTTTAAGGCCGAATAATCCAACTTCCAACCAATGGTTTCAACTATGGATTCGATAATCTGAATAGCTTCAAGAGCTTCTCCTCTTGCTATAACAAACAATCCGCTCTCAGGAACTTTCTCCTTAATGTGCACTTTAGCTTTAGTATGTAATTCGGTTAAGTCAGAAGCTTCAAACTTATTGAAGATACCGTCTTTCTTATCGTAATAGTTAATGTCTGTTTCTATTGATAAGACTTCAGGCTGAGGAAAATGAGTTAAAATTACACGCTTTGTATTTGAGTTTGCATTCATCTTTACCTTACTCAAATCAAAACCTACATGAGCTTTCGCATTGATGACTACCAATGCTTTCTTCTTACTTGAAATTAGTTTTAAAAATTTTTCTTTAACGTCTTCGTAGTGGTAAATCTCAGCAAAATCTCCTTCGACAGTAATAAATTTACAGACACGCTTTATTTTATCTAGAAGTATAATTGATTGTTCGCTCGTCTTCCTTTTTGTTTTCCATTGTTTATAAACCGTGACAATACCTAATGTGACTAAAATGCTAATAATTATGATGAAGAATGTTTCCATTAATTCTCTTTTAGTCTAAAACTTTATATAATATTGGACGACTTGGAGCTGCATCGTTTTCAAAAGGGGCAACATGAAGATTAAGCATATATACACCGTCTTTGATTTTATTTGACACATAAATAAACTCTGTAATAGTTGCTTCTTTTCTGATACTGCCTTTAGTATTCCAAAATGTATGATGTGCACGTAACTCGCCGCCATCTTTTTCTCTATCGACACTTGGTTGATCAAATAGTAAGTGCTTTACACCTTTTTTGACTAAATACTCAATAGCGTCTTGGGTTAAGTATGGCCAATTGGTATTAGAATATTGCATCGTTTTTTTATCCTGTAGGTTAGGGATTGTTCTGACAACAATAGCTTCACGTTGCTTGTTACCAATGGCAAAGCGTAATTGTTTTGCAGAGATTACCAAATCATCCATCAATTTTTCTGGAGCAACCGTAATCACTTCCGCTAAAAAGAAAAACTGTTTTAAAACTTTGTTCACAGAGTAATTCTCTTGGACTATATGCCCAACAGTTTCGGTATGCGTGCCATGAGAATGTGGATTAAATGTAATCGTATTAAAGTTTACAGAAGCACCTTCAGAGACACTAACAATTTCACCATCAAATTGTTCTGGTTCTATTTTTGGTGGTCCAATATACCATGCATTGACATTTTTTTCGCCATGTCGGATAGGAATAGAAATGTCTAAAGGTTGTGATAAATCTATTTTTAATTTTCTAGATTTTAATTGTATTGTAGCTAGCATTTATGCTGGATTTATTTTAAAAAGTTCTGATGAAATTCCATCAGTTAAAAATTGACCTTCTTTCGTTGCTTTTAGGTGTGCTCTCTCAATATACAATAAATGCTGATTTATAAAAACTTGTGCATGCTCTAAAAGATAATCTTTATAATCAGAACCAAAATTACTTTCAACCTTTTCTAATGAAACACCAAACATGGTTCTTAAACCTGTCATCACATATTCATTATATCTATCAATATTCGAAAGATTTTCAATCTCGATTGGTAATTTGTTTTCTGAAATTGATTTAATGTATTTTGAATTGTTTCTGACATTCCATCCGCGTTGTTTTCCGTTAAAAGAGTGTGCTGAAGGTCCAATACCGATATATGATTTGCCTTGCCAATAAGCTGTATTATTTCTACTAAAGAAACCTTGTTTTCCGAAGTTAGACAATTCGTAATGCACAAAACCTTCTTTTTCTAACTTATCTTTTAGAATATGAAATTGCTCGTGTGCTAACTCATCATCTACATCGTCAATAATACCTTTTTCTATAAAAGATGCTAGCGCAGTTTTTGGCTCGACGGTTAATGCATAACTCGAAATATGTGGTATACCGAAACTTAATGCAGTTTCGATATTTTGTAGCCATTTCTCATTGGTTGAATTTTGAATACCGTAAATTAAATCCACAGAAATATTATCGAAGTGGCGCGTTGCTATGGATAAACATTCTTTGGCTTCTTCGGCATTGTGTGCGCGGTTCATAAGCTTTAAATCGTCTTCGAAGAAAGATTGTATGCCTATTGAAAGCCTATTAATTCCTATAGATTTGTAATCCTTAAATACTTTTTCTTGAGATTCTTCGACAAGCTCAGAATGACATTGAACTCCTTTTTGTCTTTTGAAAATTAGATCATCTGGATTGGCTTCTATTGTAATTTCTGGAGTTTCTGAAATCTTATAGTTTTTATAAACTGTATCTATTAATAAGTCTAATTCTTTATTGTTTAGAACTGAAGGTGTACCTCCTCCAAAGTAAATAGTCTCAACAATTGTTTTATTAAATTCATCCTTTCTTAGCACTATCTCTTTAGACAAGGCATCGACCATTTCGTCTCTTTTCTTAAGTGATGTCGAAAAGTGAAAGTCACAATAATGACAAGCTTGTTTGCAAAATGGTATGTGGATGTAAATGCCGGACATTTTAGTTTTTTCTCTTAGGCTTATTTGGAGCTAGTCTTAAAGCATCTCTCTTTTCAATTTCTATCTTTGAATTCCTTTCTTTTAACATCAAGATATTTTGGGCTGAAATTAATTCATGATCAACATATATTCTTTTTAATTTAGGTAAATCAACTACTTCAATCGGAATAACCCTAAAGCTGTTATTGTGCAAATCTAAATATCTAAGATTCTTTAATTTTAATACTTGGAGAGGAAACATTTTAAATCTATTTAGCTCAAGACTAATTGAGTATAAATTTTCGAGTTTGGAAATAGTTTCAGGTAAATATGATAGTTCATTCGTCCCCAAGCTTAAATCAATCAATTGTGTTAAATCTCCTATTGATTCGGGGATTTTTTCTATTGAGTTAGCTCCTAAATTTAAAATTTTTAAATTTTTCAACCTTCCTAATTCATCTGGTAAGTATTTAATTTTTGATGCATTTGCTGTTATATTTTTCAAGTTTTCGCAATATGTCAATTCATCTCTCAATTCTGTTAAACCTGTAGCAGCTATACTTATATATTCTAGGCATTTTAAATTACCAATTGCTTCTGGCAAATATTTTAATTTTTTATTTCGTCTCAAACTCAAGTATCTAAGATTTGTTAAATCACCAATACTTTCACCTAATTCTAACATTTTAATATTTTGACCTAGAGCAAGGCCAATTAATTTTTTAAGCTTTATAAGATTACTAGGAAGTCTATATAATCCACAATGTCTCATAGCTAAAAGCTTTAATTTTGGCAGCCTTGCTAAGTCATTAATAAGTTTTTCTACGTTTTCAAAATGGTTATCTGAGATATCTAGCTGTTCTAAATTTGGAAATTGAAATAATATTTCAGGTAATTCCCTTAAGTTTTGAGAGCTAATATTAAGAATCTTTATTTTATCCTTTTGAGACAATAAATCATCCAAATTATTAGTTGTTTTTGACCTGTTTAATTCTACAAAAAGAAAAGAAATATAAGTACTTTTTCCAGCCCACTTCATATCCACCTCATAGCAATTATTATAGACAATCTCTTTATTGGCTGCTTCTGTTGGAATAGGTTTATTTTCAATAGTATTCTTTGCCTTGTTATTAAAAACAAAATATAAAATGATAAATAAAAGTGTAATTGATAAAAAATTTAAAATCCTTTTCATGAAATCACTTCTTAACGCGTCCTTCATTCTGTTTTACAAAACTTGCCCAACCAGAATAACTTTTTCCAACTTCAACGCGGCCTTGATTGTAAAAATGACAAACCGCTGCTGCCAAGCCATCCATAGAATCTAGATTTTTGGGTAATGTTTTTAGACCTAACATGCCTTGTAACATTTTTGCCACTTGCTCTTTACTTGCATTACCGTTTCCAGTAATCGCCATTTTTATTTTCTTTGGAGCATATTCTGTAATTGGTACTTCGCGTGACAAACCTGCAGCCATGGCAACGCCTTGAGCCCGACCTAACTTGAGCATACTTTGTACATTCTTACCAAAAAAAGGAGCTTCGATAGCAATTTCATCTGGGTGATGTGTATCGATAAGTTCTACTGTTCTCTCAAAAATAAGTTTTAGTTTTAGGTAATGACCATCGTATTTTTTGAGTTGCAATTCATTCAACTGTAAAAACTCCATCTTTTTGTCCACAACTTTTATGAGTCCAAATCCCATAATAGTTGTTCCTGGGTCAATACCTAAAATTATTTTTTCGTTGGCCATAAATTATTCGCAATAATAACAGCCACTTAGGGCAATTGAAACACCTACAGTAACATTTAACATACTACCGTTAAATGCGCCAAGACCTAAAAGCTCAGGGTCATAATCATCCAAACTAGAAAATCCGTAGATATAAGAAATATCGGTGTAAAGGTTCACTTTTCGATTTATAAAATAATGTAATTCTATACCCAAATTAAAGTTAAGGTAAGATTGCTTATTGACATCTAAATTTCCTAAAGGTGTTGCAATTGAATATCCTGGACCAGTATGGCCAATCAATTGCAATTCTTGAGGTAAAAAGGATAAAAACTCTGATGGATTGTAAACCAATTGTGTATTTATTCTACTATAATTAACTTTAAACTCTTGTAAATCATCCTCGCTCTTAAAACGATTAAATCCATAGTCTAATCGAGCTCCTAAGCTCCTTGTAAACATACGCTGTACTCCTAAATTTACTGTTGGAAAATTTAAAGACTGTGCAGGGTATGCATCAACAAAACCAGACTTAGAAGGTAAGTTAGTACCTAATCCTATTTGTGCAGACCACGTCGGAATATCTCTGCGCTGCGCAATAATATCTACTGAACTAAATAAAAGTAAAATTGCCAGACTGTATTTTGCAAACTTAAATCGCATAGTGTAATAATTTGGTTTAATTTGTATTGTGTTAGTACTGCTTCCATACAAATCTAAGCAATTCTTCATTGCCGTAAATAAACTAAGTATAATAGTTGGCGCTTCGTATTACATCTATAATCGACTTATTAATAATACTTAAATTAATTTTTACAAATTCACCTCGTTTTTATCCAAAAATGAAGGTTTTTCGACAATTAGAAATTTTTTTTTGTATGTCCGTAATCAGTAATAATTTAGATTTCAAACACATTCTGTCACATTGGGTACTTCGACTATGCTCAGCATAAACTAAAGTCGAAATGTCTTGCAAATCAAAAACTTAGATTTCTCGACTACGCTCGAAATGACAGATACATTCTGATTATTACACTTTAAGGATATACAGATCTTTTTTAATTACTCGATGGAAACAACCACAGGCAATACAAATTCTGTAGTAACATGCTGTCCTCTTTTTACGGCTGGATAAATTTTTGGTAATGCTTTAATACTGCCTTGAAGAAGTGTATCAATCTCAGGGATAAGATTTCTAGTTTCTCTCCCTGCTTTAATCTCTAAAATTGAGATTTTACCGAGCTTATCTATTTGTAATTTCATTGATATGGTATCTTCAATATCTTCAGAAACTACAATACTTTGCTGAGATAGGTATTCGTTAACTTGATTGAGAATTGTAGATTCAAAACACAGTTTTCTTTCCTGTTTTTCTGATAGATTATCACAAACCGAAAAGCTTGGATAAGCGTCTACGGCATTCCAATCAATGGTTTCTAATTCTTGGCTTACAATATCCTCTTTGTTTACTTTTTTGTTTTCAAGATAATTACAAGAGGTAAAAATTAGAAGAATAAAAACTATAAGTCGTTTCATTTTTAAAATTCTGAGACCGAAAAGTACAATATTTAAGCAAAAGATGCTAAATAGCTTAACGTTTAAGACAACTAATCTTTATTCAAAAATTGTTCTTCTTTTAGTTTTTTTAAGTGCATTTCAACAAGTTTAGAAATTTGGTCATCCTTATATTTTTCTAAAAATTCCTCATATAGCTTAATAATAGCATCTTTATCGGCATAATACTCCTCCTTTGTTCTAATAGTAATAAAACGCGTAAATACATCTGTAGGATCATCTCTAATGGCTTTTTGAAATGCTTTTACTGCTTCTTCGTGTTTCTTTTGTCGATTAAGTACTGTTCCTAATTGTCGGTATTCTTTATTTAAGGATACGTCTTGAAGTTTTATAGAATGCTTCAAATACTTTTCGGCATTTACAAAATCGTTTAAACGTTCGTAGTAAGTACCTATGAGGTATAACGACGTTGCATCATTAGGATTATATTTTAATAAGGCCTTTCTATGAAAAATAGCATCTTCGTAAACTGAGAAGTCGGCATAACAAATACTTAGTTTTTCGTGAATAAATTCTGACTCTTCACCTAAATCCAATAGCTTTTTAAACCAAATTATAGCTTCCTTATAGTAATCTTGATAATAATAATTTTGTGCCTTAAGACTTATCAATTCTACATTTTCAATATAACTCTCTAAACCTTTGTCTATATACTTATGCGATGCTTTATGGTTAAGTTTTATAAGATGGTAGTTGGCAATTTTGAAAATAGCTTTTTGATGCGTTTGATCTAAGTCATAAGCTGAAAGAAAGCGATTTAGTGCTGTAGAATCATTTAACTTTTCTAAAACCACCCCTTTTTGGTAATGGTAATTGGGGTTTTTTAATCGACATAAATAAGTTCTTCAAATAAGTCCGATGCAGCTTCATATTTTTTTGAACGCGATAATAACTTAGCATATTCAAATTTAATTAAAGCATCATCTGGATTAGCTTCAGTACCTTTTTTATAATTATCAAGTGCTTTCCCAAAATTCCCGACAGCTATATACGCTTTAGCAATTTTGTCATAAACTTCGTTTTGATTCGTATGCTTTTTATAGTTTTCAATTGCTTTTGAATAGTTACCATTAGCATATAAACTGTCGGCAACTGCTAATACCGAAGACTGAGCTACGGCAGGGCAAAATCATACTTTTAAATTTAATATTTTGAGCAAATAGTCTTCATTCCACCCAGCTTCAAGCCTTTTGCTTTTCATAGATAGTTTTTTAGAATGTTCATTCTTCAATAGGTTTAAAGCA
>NZ_JABDQL010000130.1 GCF_013042245.1 Winogradskyella sp.
ATCGCTTTAAATCTTCTTAAAAAAGATATCAAAGCTAAAGTGGGTATTAAAAGCAGAAGACTAAAAGCGGCTATCAATAATCAATATATGCTAAAAATACTCAAATTATGATGCGTTTGCCCTGCTAGATGAGTACTCTTATTCGTTTTAGTGAAGAAAATTTTTTAAATTAGCTTATAATAGTTTATTGCCATGGAATTTCAAGAGAAACTACAAGAAAAATTATTAATTAAAGAAGAAGTCGTCAAGCAAAACGAGATTGTATTGTTTAATGACGATGTTAATACTTTTGACCACGTCATTGATACGTTAATATATGCTTGTGATCATACACCAGAGCAAGCAGAGCAGTGTTCTATTCTTGTGCACTATAAGGGAAAGTGTACTGTGAAAACAGGTCCGTATGAAGACTTAAAACCACGATGTTCTAAGCTTTTACAGGCCGGACTCAGTGCTGAAATAGTATAAATAAAAAATCCCGTAATAAAGGTTTTTTTTTATTTTGTCATTCGCCCTACAGCACAACTTACAAAAGACTTTGCTTTTTTAGGAAGAGAATTATTTTTCCCAATTAAGGGATAACCTAAATTTGAAAGTCTTTTTGTTACGCGCTCTAATTGTGTTTCAGTATCAAAGTTGAGAGAAACTACCTTGGTGTCATTATTTACGATAACATTAGAAACACCTTCAATTTTTGAAAGTTCTGTAACGATTGTATTGGCACAGCCACCACATTTTAAATTCTGTATTGTGAAGCAAGTTTCCATATTATTGATTTATCTATTTTATTTGCGTTTACAAGTGCTTATCCCAAATGGTGTATACAAAGGACAAAAACTAACAAAACTTGTCAATAAGAAAATGATAGCCAGTGCCATTAAAACATAAGCTAATGTTCCTTCAATAACATTGAAATAGTATAGTGAAGCAATTGCAGCTGCAATTACCACTCTTATACCTTTGTCTAAATCACCCATATTTTTTTGTACGAATAAATTATGTTTAAAGTTCATGTTTTCAACATTTTTTTCACAACGTTGTTGGACATACAAAATCTGTAGTTGGTAAATCTGTTTTTTTAATAGCTCCAAAGCCACCAGAGATGTCCACTAATTTGTCAAAACCTCTAGCTTTTAAAATCGAAGCAGCAATTACTGAACGGTAACCACCAGCACAATGTATGTGGTAGGTTTTGTCTTTACTAATTTCATTCATGTTATCATTAATAAAGTCTAAGGCAAAGTGTTGTGCATCTTCTAAATGCATAGATTTAAACTCACCGTCTTTACGTACATCAAGAATATTTATGTTTCCGTCTTTAACACGTTTAGCAAACTTTTCAACAGAAATAGATTCTAATGTATCAATTTCTTTTCCAGCTTTTTGCCAAGCATCAATACCACCTTGTAAGTAACCTAAAGTATTGTCATAACCTACACGAGATAAACGTGTAACAGCTTCAGCTTCTTTTCCTTCTGGTACTACTAAAATTAGAGGTTGTTTTAAATCCGTAATTAACGCGCCAACCCATGGTGCAAATTGACCATTTAGTCCAATAAAAATTGAATTAGGAATATGACTTTTTATATAGTCTGCTTGAGGGCGTACATCTAAAACTAATGCAGATTCATGATTTGCTAAAGCTTCAAAATCTTCTGGTTTTAGAGGTGTATCTCCTTTTTGTAGTATGTCTTCAAAAGTGGAGTAGCCTATTTTGTTCATCATGGCATTCTTTGCAAAGTATTGTGGAGGTGGAGTAATACCATCGAGTACTTCTTTCACAAATTCAGCTTTTGTCATGTCTGCACGGAGCGCATAGTTGGTTTTCTTTTGTTCTCCTAAAACGCCAACTGTTTCTTTACTGAGATTTTTACCACAAGCGGAACCAGCGCCATGAGCAGGATACACAATAACATCATCCGCTAAAGGCATAATCTTACTTCTAAGTGAATCGAAAAGCATAGCTGCCAAATCTTCTTTTGTTAAATCAGATTTTATAGCTAAATCTGGTCTGCCAACATCACCTAAGAATAATGTGTCTCCAGAGAAAATAGCATGGTCTTTTCCGTTTTCATCTATTAGAAGATAAGTTGTAGACTCTAGTGTATGGCCAGGTGTGTGTAAAACTTTAATTGTAAGTTTTCCTAATTTAAACTCTTCATTATCCTTTGCTGAATGAATATTGTATTCGGTTGTTGCTCCTGGTCCAAAAACTATAGTTGCTCCTGTTTTTTTTGCTAAATCTACATGACCAGATACAAAATCTGCATGGAAATGCGTTTCAAAAATATATTTGATTTTAGCATTATTGGTTTCTGCTTTATTAACGTATTGTTGTGTTTCACGTAAAGGGTCAATAATAGCTACTTCACCTTCAGATTCAATGTAGTAGGCACCTTGAGCTAAGCATCCTGTGTACAATTGTTCTATTTTCATGATTTTTCTTTTTTAGTCTTACAAATTTACAAAACCTAATTTTTACATATGTGACATTTATCACATTGTGTTAAAAGATTTCTTTCCAAATAATATAACCACCCATTATTAAAGTAAAATATCCAAAGCCTTTCTTTAGTTTTTTTTCATCAATAAATTTTGAGAAGTAAAGTCCTAAAATAATCCCAATTATGGAAAGAACTGTAAAGCTTAAGAGAAAATTCCAATCAATATCTATAGTCTTCAAATCACCTAAAAATCCTATCAAAGACTTCATTGAAATTATAAACAAAGAAGTACCAATAGCTTTTTTCATTGGTAATTTTACAAATAACACCAAAACAGGAATATTTAAAAAACCACCACCTGCTCCAACAAAACCACTTATTGTCCCTGTGAGTAGGCCTAAAATAAAAACGGTTACTGCATTGTAATCAATGGTCTGGTCTGTGTCATTGATTAACCTTCTTTTATCAGAAATCATTGAATAGCTAGCCATAAGCATTACTATGGCGAAAACAATCATTATAAAAATACCACTAGTGACTTTAAAATCACCAACAGTAAACATGATATCGGGTAAAATAGGAACTACATAACGGCGGGTTAGATACACACCAATTATTGATGGAATAGCAAAAATAAGTGCTGCTTTTAAGTCTACAAGCCCTTGCCTTAAACTTTGAAATGCGCCAACTGTAGAAGTAGCACCGACTACAAATAAAGAATATGCTGTCCCAACTATTGGATTAAAGCCCAATAAATAAACTAAAATCGGAACGGATAATATTGAACCGCCACCACCAATTAAGCCCATAATGATACCGGCTATTACTGATGCTAGATATCCTAGAATTTCATTGGTTTCCATTTAATGCGGGAGTTTGTCTTTTAGTAGGCCATAAATATAAGTTCCAAAAAGTGCAGCAGCAATCACTATTAATATCGAAAAAACACCTGTGCCAACGAGAATATACATGGGTCCAGGACAAGCACCGCATAATGCCCAGCCTAGCCCAAAAACACTTCCTCCAATAAGGTATTTTTTAAAACCCTTATCCTTTTTCGGAACTCTTATTAATTGACCATCTGTTGTCCTTTGCTTTTTTGAAATAATTAAAAGTAGCGCTCCAGTAAATACAGCAGAGCCAATAATACCGTACATGTGAAAAGATTGAAATTTAAACATTTCAAAAATCCGATACCATGATACAGCTTCAGACTTTACTAAAACGATACCAAAAAATATACCCACCAAAAAGAATTTTATGTACTTGCCCATAATTTAAAATAAGATTGGATATATAACATGAATCATGATTAGTCCACCAATAAAAAAGCCGATAACAGCAATTAAGGATGGTAATTGTAAACTACTTAGCCCTGTAATGGCGTGTCCAGAGGTGCAACCTCCAGCATATCTAGTTCCGAAGCCTACCAAAAAGCCACCAATACTAAGTATTAGTATTCCTTTGATACTAAATACATTTTTCCAATTAAACAATTCTGGTGGAAGTAATGATTTACCAGCATTTTCGAAACCTAAAGTATTTAAGTCCTTAATCGTCTCTGGACTTAGATTAATATCCGTAGGATTAGACAAAAGATGTTGTGCAATAAATCCACCTACTATAGCGCCTAAAACAACTATGAGGTTCCATTTTTGAGCTCTCCAATCAAAATCAAAAAAAGGTACTTTTTTTCCGGCTCCACCAATAGCACAGAGCGTTCTTAAGTTTGAAGACATGCCAAATGTTCTTCCAAAATATAAAAGCAAATACATAACTATTGCTATGCATGGCCCAGAAATATACCAAGGCCAAGGTTGTAAAATGTAATCCATAGATGTTTTTTGCAAAAATAAACTTATAAATTATAGTAAATGTGACAAAGGTTACTAAAAGTCCAAAACCTCAATTCTATTCCTGCCAAGTTTAATTTTCCCTTTGTTTTCTAATTGCTTAAGTAATCTTGAAACAACAACTCTAGAGGTGTTTAAATCTTCTGCAATGTCTTGATGGCTTATATTAAGTGTAGTAGAAGCGCTGAGTTTTACTTTATCTGTCAAGAGCTTAAATAAACGTTTATCCATTTTCATAAATGCCAAGGTGTCTATAGTTTCTAGCATTTCGTCAAAACGAATTTGGTAACTTTGAAGGATGAAATTTCGCCATTTTTCGTTATTATGAAACCAAAGTTGCATGTAGGCTATAGGAATCATAATAACATCAGTATCTCCATCAGCAACAGCTCTAATTTTACTAGAAGATTTAGACATACAACAAGTTAAAGACATAGCGCAAGTGTCTCCTGACTCTAGTACATATAACAGCAACTCTTCTCCATTTTTATTTTCTCGTGAAACTTTGATATTTCCTTTTATAAGTAGTGGAATATAAAGAAGCTGTTGGTCGACATCGATTATAATATCGTCTTTTTTAAAAGATTTTAAATTTGCAACATTTGCAATTTCTTCTATCAGCCTTTCGTCGAATAAATAATCGTACGATTGAAGCATTTCTTTGTTTATCATATTCAAAAATAATCATTTCAATTTTTTGAAATAAATAGTTTGGTTGTTTTTTAAATATTGTATTATATTTGCACCCACTTTAAAAGGCCTCGTGGCGCAACTGAATAGCGCATCTGATTACGGCTCAGAAGGTTACAGGTTTGAATCCTGTCGAGGTCACAACTTGAAAGTGTAAGATGTTTTAAATGAGTGTCTTACACTTTTTTTTATTTCTTTTTTCCCCATATTTTCACGACAATATTGTTTCTTATTGTACGCTATTGTACGCTTTCTCTACGAAAACAACTTCACAATTAAAGACTTTACAATATTTGTCTATTATATTTTGGTTCATTGCTTTCATGTGATTTTCAATATCAGAAATTACATTGACGCTATCTTTCTTTCCATAAATTAGGTATACTAATTTTGTTTGGCTCAATCCTAATGCTATACGTTTCTCTCTAAAAAGTTTGAGGTTGTAATACCAAAAGGTGATGTTATTTTTTATATTCTTCTTGCCATTTTGTTTTAAAAGAATTTACGGTAGATTATAATTGCAACGATTATTAAAGTAGTTGCATTAGATATTTTAGCGTTTCTTACTGTTCTTTTTTCTTGTTCTTCTGGTGCGAACTTGCAATACGTATTTTGGTTGACGTAAAAAATGTGCTTTATCAAACATACTACCTTTAGATAAGTCTATTACAATACGTTTAAATATGAGGTGTTTACGCAAAAAGACATCTTAACTCATATTACAACAACTCTTAACGCAGAAGAACTTCAAGAAAAAGATGGGGAGCGTATTAGGTCACGGATGCGCGAAATGTTCAACTTAATTAGCTTTTCTGCAAATTGTAAAGACAAACATAGTTGAACATTTACAAGTACTTATTTATACCAATTGTTATTTAAAATGAGCTATAAATAATTTGGAATATATTGTGTTTAGACGCAATAGAAGCGAATTATATGGCTTATTTTGAGTAATAATTGGTATTACAAAATAGATAACAGAAATAATGCACAACACCGACGCAACACCGACAAATCTCAGATAAAATAGTATCAATGAAGATGCGTTAAAAGACAACAAGCAGTATCATAAGTTATTTATATTTACCAATAAAATGGTTATTTTAATAAAATATATGTATATTTAGACATTATAATGGTAATAATATGTTAGAGGTAATAACAATAAAAGATGTAAAAGTCAAGATTGGAGAGGCGTGTAAGGCACTTCGTAAATCAAATGATCTATCTAGAGAAGATTTAGCAGAGGTGTTAGATGTCTCAAGCACAACCATTCAAAACATCGAAAAGGGTAAAAATGCTACGCTCGACAATGTGCTAAAAGTAGCAAATCATTTTGGGTTATTGCCATCTATTACCAAAGAAATAGATAAGACTATAACAAATCAAAACGATATTTCACTGTATTAATAAATGGCTAGAGATAAAATCATAGATATACTTGCTTTTGGCTTAGAAATCGGAAAATTAGGTTATGACTTAGATCAGGGTAAATCCTTTTTTCAATACAATCCGGGATTCTTAGATTCTGGAAAGTATTCAAAACTATTTCCGTTTATTTTCAAACACACAAAACAAGTACAGGTGTTCACAGAATACCAACAAGACACTTTTCAAGGCTTACCACCTATGATAGCAGATTCCTTGCCTGATACTTTTGGTAATATAATATTTCAAGAATGGCTAACTACACGAGGAATACAAAAAGTAACACCTTTAGAGCAATTGGCCTATGTCGCAGACCGTGGTATGGGTGCACTAGAATATAAACCTATTAGAGAATTGCCCAATGCAACAAATATTAATATTGATGAGGTAATCACAATCTTAGAAAAGGTTCTTAAACTAAAAGAAGACACAACGGGTAAAGACCTCAGCGAATTAGCATTACTAAACGTTTTTAAAATAGGAACCTCAGCAGGTGGCGCAAGACCAAAAATAGTAGTATCAGAACATAAAAAAACAGGAGAAATTATTGCGGGTGATAGAGAAATTAGTGAAGACTATAATCACTATTTAGTAAAACTTCATATAGATGATAGTGATGGCTATAATAAAGAAAAAGTAGAATATGTCTATTACTTATTGGCAAAAGAAGCAGGTATCGATATGATGCACTCTAAGCTGATAGACAATAAACATTTTGCTACACTTAGATATGATAGACAAAACGGAGAAAAACAGCACGTATTAACCGTTACTGGTTTAACGGGTTGGGACTTTAAGAGTCAACCGGAAAACTCTTCCTATGAGAATGTTTTCAAGGTAGCTTTAGGTCTAGAAGTGCCACATAAGGATTTACAGCAACTATTTAAGCGTATGGTATTCAATTTGGTTTTTAAAAATGTAGACGACCATTTAAAAAACCATAGTTTTATCTATAACAAAGAAAGTAATCGTTGGAATTTAGGGCCTGCATACGATTTAACCTATGCGCTCAATCCACTATTCACATTCAAAACAACATCTAGAGCCTTATCCATTAATGGTAAGCGTACTTCATTAACTATTAAAGATGTCCTTACTATTGCTGAAGAATTTTCTATAAAAAACCCTAGAGGCATTATTGAAGATGTCCAAGCCTTAATTCCGCGATGGTCAGCGCTTGCTACTGAATTAGAAATACCTGAGAATATTATTAAAGCAATTCAAAAAGAAATAAAAGAAATAGAATATGGCAAATAGCACACACGCACATTTGAGATATAATATTCTAGACCATTGCTTTCGCAATAAGTCTTATGGTTTTGAGGAATTATTGAATGTAGTTAATGAAGGTATTGAAGAGCTATATCCCGGAGAAAATATTTCAGAAAGAACCTTACGTGAAGACATTAAAGTGTTCAGAGATAAGAAAGACGGATTTGGAGCACCACTAAAAGAAGGTATGAGAATTTATAAGTACTCAGATACTAATTTCTCTATTGCACAGCGACCTTTACAAAAATACGAACACTACTTAATTGAAGCTGCACAACAGTTGTTGTCTAGATTTGAAAATCATCCTAAGTATAACAAACTGGCAGAAGCATTAATTAAGTTTCAAGATGAAGAGGAGCAAGAAAACGATGCATCCAGAATACTGTTTTATGACCATAACGAAGAATATAAAGGTATAAATCACCTTAAGCCGTTATATCTAGCTATCAAGAAAAAGCAAGTTTTACAGGTAATTTATAGAGGCTTTAAAGATAAGGAATCCTCAGTTTTTGAATTTCACCCACATATCTTAAAACAATACAATAGACGATGGTTTGTTTTTGGTTTTAACAAAACTAGAGCCATTAAAGCATGGAGTATACCATTAGATGAAAGACTTATCAGTTTTAAAACACTCGAAGATGTCAATTATTTAGATGCAGACAAAGATTGGGAAGCCTTTTTTAGATCTATGGTTGGTGTTGTAAGACATAAAGACGCACACTTAGAAAGAGTTGTGCTACGTTTTTATAATGGCAGAGAACAATATTTTAAAACCAAACCATTTCATCCAGATTATGAAGAATTTTTTGCGGATGACAAACAAGACCAAATTTGGTTTGAAACAATTCTTAACCAAGAACTTATTCAGCAAATCTTATCCTATGGGCAAGATGTAGAGGTTTTGGAGCCAGCGCTATTAAGAGAGCAAATAAGAGCCCATACTCAAGCAATGCACCAATTTTATAAAAACTAACTATGCAAACACCCTGCACACTTCAGCCCTAAATTCGTAGTGTTATCAATATAAAAAATAAATTATGAATAAAGACAACACCGTAAAATGCCCAAATTGTAAAGAAGTTTTCAAGGTAGATGACAGCGTGTATACAGACATCGTTAAACAAGTACGTGATCAACAATTTCAAGACGAGCTAAACAATCGTTTGGAGTCAGCTAATAAAGAAAAGCAGACAGCATTACAATTAAAAGAGTCTGAATTAAATAGTGCTTTCCAGCAACAGTTGGCACAAAAACAAAGTGAAATAGAAGCACTAAAACATAAAAGTAAATCTGAACTAGTTGATGAGGTTTCAAAAAAAGAAAAACAGATTCAAGAGTTGCAATCTAAAATTGATAAATCAGAAACTGAGAAAAAACTAGAACTACAGCAAGCTGTTAATGCTATAGAAAAACAAAAAAATCAGCTAGAAAATGATATCAAACTCAAAGAAGCAGAAAAAGAAAACCTAGAAAAATCTTTAAAAGAAGATTTTAGACGCGAATTAGATCATGTTGCTAAAGATTTAAAATTAAAGGACGAAGAAATAGAGCGCTTAAAAGATTACAAGCAAAAGTTATCTACAAAAATGACCGGTGAAACTTTAGAATTGCATTGTGAAAATGAATTTAATAAATTAAGAGCCACAGCGTTTCAAAATGCTCATTTCGAAAAAGATAACGATGCTTCTGGTGGTACAAAAGGCGACTATATCTATAAAGAAGACGATACTAACGGAAATGAAATTATTTCCATCATGTTCGAGATGAAAAATGAAAACGACCATACAGCTACCAAAAAGAAAAACGAAGATTTCTTTGCAAAACTTGACAAGGATAGAAAAGCGAAAGGTTGCGAATATGCCGTACTCGTATCTATGTTAGAAGCAGATAATGAATTATACAACACGGGTATTGTAGACGTATCTTACAAATACCCAAAAATGTATGTCGTAAGGCCTCAGTTTTTTATTCCTATAATTACATTATTACGAAATGCTGGCATGAAGTCTTTGCAATATAAAACAGAATTAAGTGTCATTAGAAATCAGAATGTAGATGTCACTAATTTTGAAGAAAAACTAAATATATTTAGAGAAGGGTTTAACAAAAACTACTTTAATGCAGCCAATCAATTCGATACAGCAATGAGCGAAATTGATAAAAGCATTGATCATCTTAATAAGATAAAGGAAGCCTTGCGTTTAACATCCAATCATTTACGTTTAGCCAACAACAAAGCAGACGGTCTAACCATCAAAAAATTAACCCATGGTAACCCTACCATGAAGCAAAAGTTTGAAGATTTAAAATAACGTTAATCCAAAGATTTAAAACTACATTTACAACACTAAAAAAACAGCATATTTAACCAATGATTACAGGCGAAATAAAATCTAAAATAGACAAAATCTGGAACGACTTCTGGACAGGCGGTATTGCCAATCCACTCACGGTAATAGAGCAATTTACCTATCTCATCTTTATCAAACAATTAGATGATAAACAAAACCGTATGGAAAAACAGGCAAGCCTATTAGGTGTTCCTATGGACAAACCCATTTATACAGAGCATCTCAAACCCTTACGTTGGAGCAGTTTTAAACACAAAGACCCAGAGGTGTTGTTTGATTTGTTTACCAAACCACAACGCGATTTGGATGACCTTACAGCTTTTGATTTTATAAAAACCATTGGCGACCATGGCGGCGAGTTTGCCAAGTTTATGAAAGGTGCCATTTTTATGATTCCATCAGCGAAGTTGCTGGATAAGGTAATACAACAAATAGACACCTTACCATTGGATAATCGCGATACCAAAGGCGATTTGTACGAGTATATGCTCTCTAAAATTGCAGAGGCAGGTACTAATGGACAGTTTCGTACACCACGACATATTATTAATATGATGGTAGAGATGGTACAGCCACGACAAGACGATGTCATTTGTGACCCATCTTGTGGTACCGCAGGATTTTTAGTAAGTGCTGGCGAGTATATCTACGACAACCATAAGGATTGGTTTACCAACAAAAATTTTAGAGCGCATTTTAATACCCATATGTTTCATGGCATTGAGTTTGACCCATCCATGTTGCGTATTGCCGCAATGAATTTGCAATTGCACGGTATAGAAACCCCAACTTTGGTAGGTAAAGATGCCTTGAGTGAAGCCAATGCAGATGTGGAAGATGACTACACACTTATTCTTGCCAACCCACCATTTAAAGGCAGTTTAGACTACGATGCTGTAGAAAGCAGTTTGCTACAAACTACCAAAACCAAAAAAACAGAATTACTGTTTTTATCTCTAATGCTACGTGCCCTAAAAGTGGGTGGTCGTGCGGCAGTAATTGTACCAGATGGTGTGCTCTTTGGCAGCTCTAAAGCCCATAAAAGCTTACGTCAAGCGTTAGTAGAAAAACAAAAATTAGATGCAGTAATATCTATGCCAAGTGGCGTTTTTAAACCCTATGCTGGCGTAAGTACTGCCATTTTACTATTTACCAAAACCAACTCTGGCGGAACTGATAACGTTTGGTTTTACGATATGAAAGCCGATGGGTATAGCCTAGACGACAAGCGCAACGCCATAAAAGATAACGACATCCCAGATATATTAGAGCGCTTTACGTCATTGCGAGCGGATGCGAAGCAATCTCAAGAACACCAACGCAAACGCACAGCCCAAAGCTTCCTAGTACCATTCTCTGAAATAAAAACCAACGACTGGGACTTAAGCATTAACCGTTATAAAGAAATTGTTTATGAAGAAATCAAATACGATGCACCAGAGGTAATTATTAATGCCATTGAACAATTAGACCAAGACCGCCAGCAGGCTTTAAAAGAACTTAAAACATTGTTGGGATAATGAAAGAAGTCAAATTAGGCGAAATAGCAAGTTTTAGTCAAGGGCAACAAGTACCAATTTCAGACCAGAAAATTGAAAAATTTTTCAATTCTGATACTTTTCTTAGAATCATTAATTATACTCAAAGCTCTAAAGAATTCAGATACATACCAAAACAAGATAAAAAATATCACGTAAAATTTGATGATATTATAATGGTTAGATATGGTGCAGTAGGTTTTATTGGTAGAGGACTTTCAGGTGTACTTGCAAATAATATGTTCAAGATTAATTTTAATAAAGACATTGTATGTCCAGATTTTCTTTACAGAGTTCTATGGAGTGATTTAGCTCAAAAACAATTACTTAAAGCTTCACAGAGCACTTCAATGGCAGCTATTAACTTTAAAACAGTTTCTAGAGTCAAAATCCCACTACCACCACTACCGCAACAACAACACATTGCCAAGGTATTAGACACCGCAGATGCTTACCGCAAAAAAACAAAAGCCCTCATAGATAAATACGATGCCTTAAAACAAAGCCTGTTTTTGGAAATGTTTGGGGACGTTAGAGTCAATTCAAAAGGATGGGATAAAATAAAATTTGAGGATGTCGTTTCTTTAAAGAGGGGTTATGATTTACCACATTCTAAGAGAGTAAATGGAGATATTCCAATTGCAGCATCAACTGGAATAGTTGGTTATCATAACCAATTTAAAGTTAATAAGAATATTGTTGTCACTGGACGTTCAGGTTCAATAGGTAAAGTTCAATTGATTAAAGGCAAAAGTTGGCCTTTAAACACAAGTTTGTATAGTTACAAAACCTTTGAAAATAACATTGTTTATTTGAAATTTTTTATAGAAAAATTTGATTTAAAAAGGTTTTCGCATGGCGCTGGGGTTCCTACTTTGGATAGAAAGTTAGTACATAGAGAATTAGCACCTATACCACCAATAACATTACAAAATAAATTCGCTCTGCGCATTCAAGATATAGAGTCCCAAGAAGCCATTGCCCAAGAGCAGCTTAAGCAAGCAGAGCACTTGTTTCATAGTTTGTTGCAAAAGGCGTTTAAAGGAGAGTTGGTTGGTAGCAGCTTAGACCCTGAATCCTGTTCAGGGTGACAAACCGTTATTATTATGATGCACCACAAACCTGTCATGCTGCACCACAGACCTGTCATGCTGAACTTGATTCCGAATCAAGTTCGGAATGACAACATATGGGAGGAATGACAACATATGGGAGGAATGACAACATAAGTTAGGCATCAAAAAGCGGAAGTAATATAAAATAGCCTATCTTTAATTTATGAAACGTGCCTATCATAACTATTGGGTATACATCCTTACCAATAAACCACATGGCACGCTTTATATTGGCGTTACCGGTGGTTTAGATAACCGAATGGAACAACACGTATCTGGAAAAGGCAGTACCTTTACTACAAAATACAACCTAAAACAACTGGTGTATTACGAAGAATTTAAGTACATACAAGAGGCTATAAAACGCGAAAAACAACTCAAAAATTGGCATCGGCAATGGAAAATAGACCTTATAGAACAAGAGAATCCTAATTGGAATAACTTGTGGAAACCCTTAGATCCCTAATCAAGTTTGTAATAACAAAGATAAACTTGCCTATCCAGTGAAAATTTAACATCTTTAAATTCTAAAACTCAGCAGCCTTTGCAAACCAATTTCAATTTCATACAAAATGACTTTCCAGACCTCTATAAAGAGGCTTCGGAGGCAGAGCAGTATGTGTATATTGCACCTAAATATGCGGCGCTACAATGCCGTATTGTTTTAGAACTTACAGTGAATTGGCTGTATGATAATGACCCAGATTACGAGCGTCCTTACGATACCACACTAGCGGGTTTAATGTATGATAACTCCTTTAAATTTGATGTAAGTTCCCAACTACTACAAGAGCTAACTCTTGTGCGTAAAATTGGCAATGACGCTGCTCACGGTAAGTCCATAAAAAATAGACAAGCACTCATTTGTTTGCGGAGTATTTTTAGGCTACTGTCCTTTTTAGCCATTCATTATAATGAAGCATATCCAGAGATACCTAGCTTTCGCGAAAGCATAATTCCACAAGGTGCTGTAGATGAGAAAACAAAACAAGAGTTACAGGATAAGTCGGAAGCCATTGGTAAATTAATTGCAGAAAACAAGGAGAAAGAAGAAAAAGCCAAACAATTACAAGAAGAAAATGAGCTTCTAAAGCGTAAAGTAGAAGAACAAGAAGCGCAATTAAAAGCGCGTAAGGAAGCACGCCAAACGGAAGTTATTTTTGAAGAAGTAGTACCGCCTTTAACACCAGAAGCAGAAACGAGATTGCTATACATTGATGTGCTGTTACAAGAGGCAGGATGGCACAATTTAAAACCAAAACAAGACCTGGAGTACAAGGTCACAGGAATGCCTACATCCGTAAATCCTTCAGGCATTGGGTATGTAGATTATGTGTTGTGGGATGATAATGGCAAGCCATTGGCTGTTGTAGAAGCTAAAAAATCACTTGCTGATGCTAAACAAGGCAAACATCAAGCCCAACTATATGCCAATTGTTTGGAGGCAGAAACTGGGCAACGCCCAATCATCTTTTATAGTAATGGTTTTGAGACCTATTTATGGGATGACCTATTTTATCCAGAACGAAAAGTGAGTGGCTTCTATACCAAAGAAGAGTTACAGTACCTCATAGAACGCAGAACAACTCGTAAAGATGTAAGGCAATTTCAGGTGAATACCGATATTGCTGGAAGACCATACCAATTAGAAGCCATAAAGCGTGTCGCAGAAGCTTTGGTGACGACCAAAAATCATCAACTTAAAGGCAATAACAGAGAAGCCTTACTAGTAATGGCTACAGGTAGCGGAAAAACAAGAACGTCTGCGGCTATAGTAGATATGTTAACCAAGAGCAATTGGGCAAAACGTGTGCTATTTCTTGCCGATAGAAATGCCCTAGTAACACAAGCCAAAAATGCGTTTAAAGAACACCTACCACATTTAAGTGCCATAGATTTAACAAAGGAAGAAGAAGACCATTCCACACGATTGGTTTTTTCTACCTATCCTACGATAATGAACCGTATTGATGAGTTAAAAAATGAAGATGGGCGTTTTTATGGTTCTGGCCATTTTGATGTGATCATCATAGATGAAGCACATCGCTCAGTCTATCAGAAATATGGCGCTATTTTCGATTATTTTGATGCTATATTAATTGGTCTTACAGCAACCCCAAAAAAGGATATTGATCATAATACGTATGATTTATTCAAAATAGATGACGATAATCCCACCTTTGCCTATGAACTCAACCAAGCGGTAAAAGATGAATATCTAGTGCCACCAAAAGCCATTAACGTACCAGTAAAGTTCGTACATCAAGGGATTAAATATGAAGAGTTGTCTGACAAGGATAAAGAAAAATTTGAAGCCACCTTTTTAGATGGCGCTGAAGGCGATGATGATATACAGATTGGTAAATCTGCCATTAATTCATTTTTATTCAATGAAGCCACGGTTGATGTTGTGCTAGACCATTTGATGCATAATGGCATAAAAGTAGAAGGTGGCGATAAACTAGGAAAGACCATCATATTTGCTAAAAACCATAAGCACGCATTGTTCATTGAGGAACGCTTTAATAAAAACTATCCAGAATTTTCAGGCAATTTTTTACGTGTCATTGATAATTACGAGAGTAAAGCACAGGATTTATTAGAAAATTTTTGTGAAGATAAAATAGAATTGGAACCTCAAATTGCGGTTTCTGTAGATATGATGGACACAGGTGTAGATGCGCCAAGAGTCGTAAATCTAGTGTTTTTTAAACAAGTTAAATCGTATTCAAAATACTGGCAGATGATTGGTCGCGGCACACGCTTGCGCCCTAATTTATTTGGTCCAGGTATGGATAAAACAGCGTTTGTTATTTTCGATATCTGCGATAACTTCAGTTTTTTTAATGAGTTTCCAGATGGCTTGAAAAGCACAGCGTCTAAAACATTATCGGCTAAGATATTTGATGCGCATCTTAATGTGATTATGGCAATCCGTGATAATACAGAAAGCACCCAAGAAGATGACCACCTCGCAGAGCAATATACCAGTCACTTACATAATATTATTAGTAATCTTGATAAAAATCGTTTTGAAGTACGCAAGCATTTAGCCCTTGTTGAAGCATTTAAAAATAGACAACGATGGGATAATTTATCTCAGGTAGATGTTCACGACATTAGTGAAAACCTATCAGGCTTGGAGGCCTATAATCCTAATGATGATGAAGGTGCAAAACGCTTTGATTTATTGATGCTCAATTTTCAATTAGCACTGTTGTTAGGTGCCACTAACAAACAGCATCAGTATATCGGTAAATTAGTGAGTATATCTCAAGGTTTGCTTAAGAAACGAACCGTACCAAATGTAAAAGCCAAACTACCATTATTAAAAGAATTACAAGAAGAAACCTTTTGGAAATCTGCTAATGCAAGTGTTTTAGAACGTATTAGAATAGAAATTAGGGATTTATTACAATTTTTAGGTAAAGAACAGCTTAAGCCTGTTTACACAGATTTTGATGACCATATTGAGCGCGATAAAGTTACTGAGGTAGATATACTACCTACCTATGCCAGATTAAAGAGTTATAAAGACCGTGTGGAAACCTTCATTCGCAAAAATAAGACACATTTAGTGATAGATAGGCTCCATAAAAATATTCCAATTACACAAAAAGAATTAGAATTATTGGAAACCTTTTTATTTAATGACGAATTGGGCTCTAAGGAAGAGTATGAAAAAGAATATGGTGAGCAACCTCTAGGTAAGTTTGTTCGGAGTATTGTTGGTTTAGATATTAAAGTGGTAAACCAATTATTTTCAGATTTTATTCAAGATAAAAATTTAAGTCCTGTTCAAATTACATTTATTCAAACCCTAATCAATTATCTAAATACCAACGGTACATTAGACAAAAAAATATTGACGCAACCGCCATTTAACGAAGCTAGTGATGATGGTATTATTGGGTTGTTTGAAGATAATAAAGTTAAGACCATAGTATCCATTATTGATGAAGTGAATTTGAATATTGGGTAATAACTAGTTCTTTTCCATTGTGCAGTTACACTGCATAATTATCCTTTAATATTGCAGTATTTATCTTTAATACTTTTAGTATGACTGCATATCAAAACTTTTGGGACGCTGAGATAGAAACGCTTCTTTAGCAATTAGACACACCACAATCTCTAGAAGAGAATATCGTGGATACATTAAACAATTCGAGAAGAACCGGAATCTTCCCTAATCAAATTATTAATGCACTTCGTATTGGTTTGTCTTTAAAAGAGGCTAATCATCGCTTTCAGATAAGAAATACATAAAATAGAAGAATCAGATTTGTCAGAATCAGAAAACTCATTTCTAGGAATACAAATATCTAAGGATTTCTTACAACAACTAAGGTTAATTGTTAGAGATAGACATTTTCAATCGATACAAGATGAAATTAAATTTTTTAAGGTGTAAAAACCCTATGTTTATGCAAGGTTAAAATTTTTCGTAACACTACTTAAAAATACTTTAGAGAAGCCTAAAGGATCAATAATAAGACAACGTAAATATATTGATCAGCAAATAGAAAATATCGATAAACACATTGTCAATTCTCTTTTTGGAAGACCAGAAGAATGCCACAAATGGCAAAGCTCTTGTGAAAATATCTTTTTTAGAAATAATGGAACTCAAAGTATAGTAAGTAATCAGGTGTTTAAGATTTTATTGCCAAGAATATAACCAAGAAATAGAAACTTACAACGTCTTTAATAAGATAAATAATACTTATTTAATCCAAAGCATTTTTGGTTACATAAGCACGCCAACCAATGATAGCTAACTGAAATTTACTTGCTTTAGCTAGGTCTAGTTGTTTTTTTGTAAATGATGGTAAGATTAGCTTATTTGCTTTTGCTAAAATTTTAAAGGCTGCTTTTTTCATATTGTTTAGTCTCAAAAGTAACTAAAAAAAGAAAACTTAGCTTTTGGCTAAGTTTTTCTGTTTTGATTGATTGATTTAGTTTTTGATTGGTTGGTCTTTTTTTAAATTGAGAATATTATTTCTACAATTACTTTTACAATAGTTAGCATGGTTTTTAAGGTTTTAAAAGGTTAATATTTTACTCTAATTTTTTGATTGAGTTTTCAATATATATAGGTAATTAACCTCCTGCCAAATAGTTTTGTCAAAATCTGTGAATTTAAATATGAATTTATAAGTAAAAAAATATATTTAGTTTTAATATGAAAGCTTATATCCTTGAATGAAGTTATTATATGAAATGTAAATAGTCGTATATAGTTATATATTATAATAATTGTAGGGTGTTTTTGGAACTATTTTTTTAAACTAAGGGATAATTTTTCAATAAATCTTCAATATTTTAATGTTTCGTCTTTTTTTTAAATTCAACAGGAGCATTTTTCAAAATAAGAACTGACAAAAATCATATGTTTTTTAGTAAAAATTATTTAATGTTTATAAGCAAGTATTAGGTGTATATTTGAAAAAAAAACTAATATGCGTAATATTTTTATCTCTTTTTTTCTTGTGTTCGTCACTTATGGGTGGTCTCAAGTATTGGTAATTAATGAACTAGATGCCAATGACACAAGTATAGATGATGAGGAGTTTATTGAAATAAAATCTCAAACACCTAACTTTACTTTAGATGGTTATATATTGGTGTTTTTTAACGGTAACAATACCGCAGAAGGAAATAACTTAAGTTACTTGGCTTTTGATTTAGCAGGTCTTAAAACCGACGGTAATGGCTTATTTGTTATGGGTAATAAAAACGTATTTCCATTTCCGCAAGTAGTTATAAATGATGGGTTGTTTCAAAATGGACCTGATGGTGTTGCCATCTACCAAACTTCCATAAATAATTTCCCAGATAAAACACCAGCGACTTCAGGTTTTAATCTTGTAGAAGCTTTAGTTTATGATACATCAACTAATAGTCCAGTAGATAATGATTTATTAATGGCGTTAGGTGAAACTACTCAATATTTTGAAGGTTCTAGTTCAACTAACTTATTAAATTCCATACAAAGAAAAGCAGATGGAACTTATGAGTCTAAATTGCCAACACCAAGAGCACTAAATGATGCTAGTGGTGTAATAGTTAATCCAGTTACTATCATAGTAGACCAAATTGAATATAACGAAGGTGATAGCTTTTTTATCACATTTACAGCGGCAACAAATGTAGATACGGATACTAACTTTAATATCACTTTAGTAAATGGCGAATTTACAACAGGAGATTATTCTGGCTCAACTAATATTACCATATCTCAAAATACAAATACAGCAAGTACATTTATAGTGCTTTTAGATGACTTTTTAGATGAAGGTGATGAAGAATTGATTATAGAAATTGAAAACCTAGAGCAAGAATTTCAGCCTACATCTATAAATCCTGCTGTTGCTGGAAATAATTTTATAACTATTAGAGTCATAGATAACGATTTTACAACAGCACCTTGGGGGACACCACTTATGCCTACCTATACTTTTGTTACTAGCACTCAACCAGCAAATTATTATAGTAGTTTAAATGGTAAATCAGGACAAGCACTTCGAGACGCTGTAACTGCAATTATAGCAGATGAAAATACCGTAAGGACACATAGTTACGCAGACGTTTATGATATTTTGGCAGAAGCGGATCAATACCCATTAAATAGTAATCAAGTTTGGATGCTATACGTAGAGCAGCCAAGGTCTAAATTAGATAGACAAACTACGGGAAGTAGTACTGGAAAATGGAATAGAGAACACACATTTCCAAGATCTCGAGCTGATTTTGATGAATGGGAAGATTTTGATGATTTTGCTACAGGAATTAATTCATTTATTTCTACAAGCGTTGATTCATCACGACATGGTTATTCAGATGCGCATGCATTAAGAGTTGCTGACGGAGGAGAGAATAGCCGGAGAAATAATAGGAATTACAGTAATAATTTTGGAGCAGAAGAATACAATGGTGCTATAAAAGAGGATATGTCTATATCTACAAGCTTTAGAGGAGATGTAGCGCGTAGTGTTATGTATATGGAGTTAAGATATAACGGATTAACAGTTGTTAATGGCTTTCCTCCTTTACCATTCCCTAGAACAGGCGAGTTAGGCGACTTAGCTACATTGTTACAATGGCACCAAGATGATACACCTGATGATTTTGAGATGAATAGAAATAATATTGTATATCAGTGGCAGCGTAATAGAAATCCATTTATAGACTTACCAGATTTAGTAGATTATATTTGGGGAGATAAAGTAGGAATGATATATAATGGTGCTTTAAGTACTGATGACAATGAATTGAATAGATTTACCTTTTATCCAAACCCTGTGAATAACAAATTGATTTTTGAAGGGTTAAATTCTGAAGCTAAAGTAGTCGTTTATTCTATCGAAGGCCGAAAGATTTCAACTTTAAAGATAGATGCAAATAATACAGCACAATTAAATTTAGATCCTGGTATTTACTTACTGAAAGTGAAACAGAATGAAGCTATCCAGACCAAACGATTGGTTGTAAAGTAAAATAAAAAAACCTAAACACTTAATTTCAGGCTTTATTCTCTCAAAAATTTTACGCTTAAAACTTCTTAGAAGAAACCACAAGTGTACCGCCTTGTTATCCAAAATTAATAGTTGGTATGCTGTTTTTGTTTTCAAAAGTAGCAGTGCTAGAGTTGGCGTTTTTATCTTTAAGACTAATTTTAATCTTTACAATTTCACCAGATTTATTACGCTTTAGTTTAGAAACTTTTGCAGTAATGCCATTAGATTTTAATCAAAAAGAATTCCTCGAGGCTCTGCCTCGGGATGTAGCTGAATTTCGATTTATGGGAGAACACATTTTCAAGAGACATAACAAAACGTTACTTCTTTATCACTTAGTATTTCCTTTGAAATACAGAAAGTCAGTTATAAATGAAGAAATAGGAGAGGGATTAAAACAGATTTGTATAGAAATTTCAGCACGATATGGGTTCATTTTATAGAAATAGGTTATGAATCAAATTACGTTCATTTATTAGTACAAAGTGTTCCAAATTATTCGGTTTCAAAAATGATTAGGATGTTAAAAAGTATAACAGCGAAAGAATTGTTCAAAAGATATTCTGAAATTAAATTAAAATTATGGGGAGGTAAATTTTGGACGAGTGAATTTTATGCAAATACAGTTAGACAGTATTCAAATGAGGAAGTTATAAAAGCATATGTAAAAAATCAAGGTATGTATAAAGAATACAGAAAAGTACATTCTGATCAACTAACTTTAAGATTGATACTCAAATTTATTTAAGCTAATTTAATAATGCTTGAATTCAACCAATAAACGCAACTTTTAGGGAGTTGTTTTTATAGCAATTTTTAAGATTTTGTGAATTGATTAATATTGATAAAAAGACTAGTTCAATCTTAAGTAGTATCTTCGCAAAAATTGTTTTTTTGAATGAATGTTTTACTAATATTAATAGGTCTATCATTACTTGTTATTGGTGGAGATTTTCTTGTACGAGCCTCAGTCGGCTTATCTTTTAAACTAAAGCTTTCTAAGCTTGTTATTGGTATGACAGTTGTTTCTTTTGCGACTTCTGCTCCAGAGCTTTTAGTGAGTATACAAGCCGCTTTAGATGGTGTTAGCGACATCGCTTTGGGTAATGTTATTGGGTCTAACATTGCTAATATTGGTCTGGTTTTGGGTATTACGGCTTTAATCTCTCCATTGGCTATAGACAGGGAGTTTTATAAACTCAATTGGCCTATGCTTATGTTTATGTCATTTGCTTTATATTTTTTCTTGAAAAACGACAATTTACTCTCTAAAATAGAGGGAACTATACTTTTTATTGTTTTGGTTTTATTCTTAATTGTTTTGGTTTGGGATTCACGAAAAAAAACTAAAGCTAGTATTGTAGATGTAGTTGATGAAAGTTTAGCTATAATTTCCAATTTTAAAATAGGAGCTTGGTTAGTTATAGGTGCAGCAGGTCTGTATTTTGGTTCAGAGTGGTTAGTTGATGGGGCAAAAGGGCTTGCTCAATCTTTTGGTATTAGTGATTATGCGATTTCGGTGACAGTTATAGCTATAGGTACAAGCGTGCCAGAGTTAGCTGCTTCTGTAATAGCAGCTATTAGAAAAGAAAAAGCCATATCTCTTGGAAACCTTATAGGTTCAAATATTTTTAATATAGCTTCCGTTTTGGGGCTTACGGCAATTATAAAACCCATAGCTGTAGAATCTTCAAAAATATTATCGACTAATATATTTTGGATGATTGGTTTTTCAGGAATACTTATTCCTCTGGTATTTTTTGGAAAACGATTTGAGATTGGTCGTAGAAAAGGACTATTGCTTTTTATTTCTTATCTGGTGTTTGCTGGATTGGCTTTTATTTAAGATACGCTTAATTTTATTAGCGAATTTTACTTTGCTAAAACTATTTCTACGCGTCTATTTTTTCTTATCCCTTCAATCACCATATTAGTTGCGATAGGATTTTTTTCCAAAACCTTGAGACTTTAACCTATTAGGGCTTATTTCATTTAAAATCAGTAGTGTCCGATAAATATTTTAAAAAGCGGGATTTGCTTGATGGATTTTCCGCTTTAGTTTATATCTTGATTTTTACTACAAAATTAGATATATAAACAAAAGTAATAACTTTAGCGGACAGCCTATTATCAAACAACTACTAAAGCTAATTTCTCCTTCTATTATTACTCGGACAGCTCTACAGCGTTTAGACCTATGTTGAATGTCCAAGGGTTATAACGGTCTTGTGCATTTGCTTCATTAAAACAATATAAAAAAAAGAGTACTAGAACTACTTTGTGTAAATTCCCCATAATTTAAACACTTAGTTATTAAATAAATTTGTGTTCAAATATATAAATAAAAAAGCGACTCATACACGAGTCGCTTTTTTTAAAATACTACCTTATAGGTAGTTATGAAATATTTGCAGACTTTACAGTTTGAACAATACGTCCAGCGATTTTATAAGGGTCACCATTAGAAGCAGGTCTTCTGTCTTCTAACCAACCTTTCCATCCTTTTTCAACAGTTATGATAGGAATACGAATAGAAGCACCTCTATCAGAAATACCATAGCTAAAGTCATCGACGTGAGCCGTTTCGTGTAAACCAGTTAAACGCTCGTCATTAAACTCACCGTAAACAGCCATGTGCTCTTTTACTACAGGTCTAAAAGCTTCACAGATTTTTTCATAAACTTCTTGACTTCCGCAAGTTCTTAATGTGGTGTTAGAGAAGTTGGCGTGCATACCAGAACCATTCCAATCACCTTTTACAGGTTTTGGATGGTACTCAATATAATAACCGTATTGCTCGGTTAAACGATCTAGTAAGTATCGTGAAACCCAAATTTCATCTCCAGCTTTTTTAGCACCTTTTGCAAAAAGCTGATATTCCCATTGACCAGAAGCAACTTCTTGGTTGATACCTTCAAAATTTAATCCAGCAGCAATACATAAATCGGCATGTTCCTCAACAAATGAGCGACCGTGTGTATGGCGTCCTCCAACAGAACAGTAATACATACCTTGTGGTCCAGGATATCCTCCTATAGGGAAACCTAAAGGCAATTGCGTATGCTTATCCATAATAAAATATTCTTGCTCAAAACCAAACCAGAAATCATCATCATCATCATCAATAGTCGCTCTTCCGTTTGATTCGTGAGGAGTGCCATCAGCATTTAAAACTTCCGTCATAACCAAATATCCATTTTCTCTTGTAGGATCAGGATAAATTGCTACTGGTTTTAAAAGACAGTCTGATGAACCACCTTCGGCTTGTTTTGTCGATGAACCGTCAAAAGACCATATTGGACAGTCTTCTAATTTTCCACTAAAGTTTTCTTCAACCTTAGTTTTACTTCTCATGTTTTGTGTTGGCTTGTAACCATCTAACCAAATATACTCTAACTTGTATTTGCTCATTTTGTGTTGTGTTAAATTAGCGAAAGCCCAAAGATAATTTTTTTTTCATTTTTAGCCATCAACAAAGGGGCGTGTTTTGTTCATTCTTATTAACATCTATATGTAATTTATTAACTATAAGGTTTTCGCTTTTGATTTGTAGGTTTTCAAAGGTTGCTAGAAGCAGAAACAGGATTTACTAGAAATGAGCCTATACAGTTGGCTGTCACCGAAGCAGTTGAAAAAGCTATACACGCTCTAGTTATTGAAGGTGTTTCGGACAATCTTTGGGCAGTAAGTGATGAAGATTCAGAGGCGGTTAACGACTTATTGACAAATTATTACGAAGAAAAAAACATAGTGGGAGAAACCAAACGCTATGATAGATTGTATAGAGATCGTCGTGGTAAAGGAACTATAAGTTTAGCTGCTGGTACCAGTATAATTGATGGCGATTTACCTGCATCTAGACCTGAGATTTTTGGTCGTATTGGTTACAAAAGATACTTAAACCCATATCTAAATCTTAATGCATCAATTAATCAATTTAATTTAAAAAATGAAGGAGTGCTGAATGAAGCTTTTACATCAATCGACTTTAATGCTGAGTTTACAATATTACCTTAAGGGAATCTCTAAAAACAATAAAATTCTCTTTTAAATGTTTTTTGTTTTATTTTTTTCAATCTTGAATTTTATTCTCTTTTATATATTCACATAATAAAGCATTCAATTTTTTGGATGCTTTTTTTCTTTTAGGATTAGTAATAGAAATTAATTCAATTATTTTTGTGCTTTATACCATTTATGATGAGCCAAGACATTAGTAAAAGATATGCGCAAAGAGGAGTTTCAGCATCTAAAGAAGACGTCCACAATGCCATAAAAAATATAGATAAAGGACTATTTCCTAAAGCATTTTGTAAAATAGTACCAGACTATTTAACCAATGACGAAGATTATTGTCTCATTATGCATGCGGATGGTGCAGGTACAAAATCGTCTTTAGCTTACATGTATTGGAAAGAAACTGGTGATATCTCCGTTTGGAAAGGTATAGCCCAAGATGCACTTATTATGAATATCGATGATTTACTTTGTGTTGGAGCAACAGATAATATCATGTTATCTTCAACTATAGGAAGGAATAAAAATTTGATTCCTGGCGAAGTCATTTCAGCTATCATTAACGGTACTGAAGAGCTGATTAAAGATTTAAAATCTTTTGGTGTTACAATACATTCCACAGGTGGTGAAACTGCCGATGTTGGTGATTTGGTACGTACTATTATTGTAGATTCTACTGTAACAGCAAGAATGAAACGCATTGATGTTATTGATAATGCAAATATTGTACCTGGAGATGTCATAGTTGGGTTAGAATCTTTTGGTCAAGCTACTTATGAGACTGAATATAATGGTGGTATGGGAAGTAATGGTCTAACATCTGCACGACATGATGTGTTTCATAAATATTTAGTCAAAAAATATCCTGAAAGTTTTGATGCTGCTGTACCAGAAGATTTAGTTTATTCTGGAAAAACTAAGCTTACCGATGCGGTTGAAAACTCACCAATAGACGCAGGTAAATTAGTGTTATCTCCAACTC
Organism: Winogradskyella sp.; assembly: GCF_013042245.1. Lineage (GTDB taxonomy): Bacteria > Bacteroidota > Bacteroidia > Flavobacteriales > Flavobacteriaceae > Winogradskyella. The sequence continues at coordinate 25,214 of NZ_JABDQL010000130.1, forward strand.
GTACCTATGCGCCTATTATAAAAGAAATCTTATCTAAATTCTCTTATAAAGAAATTCACGGTATGGTACATTGCTCTGGTGGCGCACAAACAAAAATTCTTCATTTTGTAGATAATCTTCATATTATAAAAGATAATATGTTTGACATTCCGCCCTTATTCAAATTGATACAAGAACAATCCAAAACAGATTGGAAAGAAATGTACCAAGTGTTTAACTGTGGACACCGAATGGAACTTTACGTGAAACCAGAAATTGCAGAAAAAATTATCGCTATTTCAAAATCGTTCAATGTTGATGCAAAAATAGTTGGTCGTGTCGAAGCATCTGATAAAAAGCATTTAACCATAAAAAGTGAATACGGTACTTTTGAATATTAAGTTTTTGTATATAAGCTAACTATCATAAGCTAAAAATAAATCTGATTTTCTGTATTTTCGAGCGTGGTCACAAAGCATGGTCACAGAGCGTAGTCGAAGTGTAGTCGAAGTGTCTTTAACTAACTGGAATGCTGGAGGCGCTCACTCAATTTCGGCAATATTTAATGGCAAATCACAAGCTAATTATAAGAGCATAAGCTATTCTACAATTCGAGTTTACTAATAACCTATGGCGTCAATAAACAAGAAAGTGAACCCTTAAGAAAGACAGAAGATGCTCTTTCTATAATTTCAAACTTTGGTTACGAAAAAAATAAAAATAGCAATTGGTTTTATTCAGCAAGATCTAGCTTTAATACACAATTTGCAGACGGATTTAATAATCCTGATGAAGACCCAATTTCTTGTTTTATGGCTCCAGCGTATCTTTTTTTAGGTGCAGGATTAGAGTATGGAAGACTTATAGAAAAGTTATCGTTCTATGCCTCTCCTGTAACTTTCAAAACTACTTTTGTTTTGGACAATGACTTGGCTAATTCTGGAGCATTTGGTGTTAATCCAGTAATTTTTGATATGGATGGCAACTTACTTCGTGAAGGCGATAATATAAGAACAGAATTTGGCTTTTTATTGACCAATCAATATTCAAATGAAGTCTCATAAAATATTAAATTAAATAGCTTGATAAGGCTTGATTCTGACCATCTAAATAATTTTGGAAACATAGATTTGTAATGGCAAATTAATTTTAATTTCACAGTAAACAAGTAAGTTAGCGCTATTTTTGGTTTACACTTACGTTATGATGATGATATTAAAACCGAAGTGATACAGAATGAAATCACTGACGAAACCATTGTTGTTGAAGGTCCAAAACTTCAATAGAAACAGCTTTTAGGTGTCGGCTTTGTAGTTAATCTCAATGAGGTTTTACACAAGAAAAATGATGTTAATTAATAACTGCTACTTGGTAGATATCCATAATCCTCAAGCTCAGTTAGCTTATTAATAAGTTTGGTAGTACCGTTATTCAATAGGTAAAGTTTGTCAGTTGTATTAATAACATCTTCATATTTGTGATCGGTTAGGATAATTATTTTATTGCTTTTCTCTTCAGCAATTAATGCTTTTACACCTTCAATCATTAATGGCGAAATACCATTAAATGGTTCGTCCAGAACTACTATTTTACTTTTAGTCTTAAGGATAATATAGATTTCAATAAATCGGCGTTGACCCCCAGAAAGATTACCGAATTTGTAATTTTTGTATGTTGAAAATTCTTCAAATCGTTCAGAGAAAGTAGCCCAGTTTATTTCAAATACTTCGAAAAGTCTGTACAGTCTAAAATCTTTAGGAGCAGAATCATATTGAGGTAGGTATTTTACAAAGCCTGTTTTGTAGAGTGGCTTTAAAATAGGTTTACTATCTATTCTGATAAGCTTGTATTTTGGTTTTAGATTACCAAAAGCAATATCCAAAAGACTCGTTTTTCCACAACCGTTTCTACCTAAAATACCAGTCACTTTTCCAGTTTCTGCTTTCAGATAAATACCGCTGAGTATACGTCTATTCTTAAAGTGAAGTTCTACATTATCGAGTTCAAATAGCATTAGAGTAGTTTTAATTCATTTATAAAATTTCTTTATTTTTTTGTTTAATCTATTGGTCGGTTATTGGGTTTAATAAGTAATATCATGTAAATTCCTTAAATATAATAAGGAAGATTATGGTTAATATAATGTCTATTATACATAAAGTTGAAAATAGTTTTAAGGGTGAAATTCCCAAGTTTTTATAAAAGGTCAATTTTCTTCGTTGATTAGTTTCGTGAACATAATACCAAGCGAAAATCGTGAGAAATAATTTAGTGATTATACCAGGAATTATTTGCGCACTAAAAAATGCAACAATAAAATTGGTAATAAAAGACCAAGTTACAAACGGTTTGTAAAATGCAAGTATAGCTAGGAGACGATGCATATACTCTTGATAACGCTGTTTAAATTCAAATATTTCAATAGTTAATATCAACCAGATAAAGTCTCAGGGAAATTGAATAATTATCGTATTTTTATCCCTCAATTTTGGATGATAGATGTTAGAAAAAATACAAATAGTTAAGCAGCGTTTTGATGAGGTAAATGATCTTATCATACAACCAGATATTATATCTGACCAAAAGCGTTATGTTCAACTAAATAAAGAATATAAAGACCTTAAAAAAATTGTCGATAAAGGCGAGATTTATAAAGAGCTTATAGAGAATATATCAGAAGCCGAAGAAATTATCGCCGATGGTTCTGATGAAGAAATGGTAGAAATGGCCAAAATGCAGTTAGATGAAGCCAAAGAGCAATTACCTGCTTTAGAAGAAGAAATTCGCTTTATGCTTATTCCTAAAGACCCAGATGACGCTAAAAATGTCGTTGTTGAAGTTAGAGCAGGAACAGGTGGAGACGAGGCTAGTATTTTTGCTGGAGATTTGTATCGTATGTATTCCAAATATTGCAGCAACAAAGGCTGGAAAGTAGATGTTGTAAGTACAAGTGAAGGAACTTCGGGTGGTTTTAAAGAAATTATTTTCGAAGTTTCAGGCGAAGATGTTTATGGAACAATGAAGTTTGAAGCTGGAGTTCATCGTGTGCAACGTGTACCACAAACGGAGACTCAAGGGCGTGTTCATACAAGTGCAGCTACTGTAATGGTATTACCCGAAGCAGAAGAATTCGATGTAGAATTAGATATGACGGAAGTACGTATTGAACGTACAACATCTACTGGTCCTGGTGGACAATCTGTAAATACTACCTATTCGGCAATTAAACTACATCACGAACCAACCGGAATGATTGTAAGTTGCCAAGACCAAAAATCATCACACAAAAACTTAGAAAAAGCCCTAAAAGTACTCCGTTCACGTTTATATGAATTGGAGTTGGCCAAAAAGCAAGCTGCCGACTCCGAAAAGCGCAAAAGTATGGTGAGTTCTGGTGACCGTAGTGCAAAAATTAGAACTTATAACTATCCGCAAGGTCGCGTTACAGATCACAGAATTGGTTTGACACTTTATGATTTATCTAATATCATTGATGGTGATATCCAAAAAATAATAGACGAGTTAATGTTAGCGGAAAACACAGAGTTGTTAAAAGCTAATGACGATGTAATTTAAATATAAAGCCTCTTTTTGAGGCTTTTTTTATACAATGACAACAGAACAACTAATAGAGAATATCAAAAAAAAGAAATCCTTTCTATGTATAGGTTTAGATGTGGATTTAAATAAAATTCCAAATTATCTTTTAGAAAAGGAAGACCCAATTTTTGAGTTTAATAAAGCTATCATAGATGCAACACATCATTTGTGTGTTGCCTATAAACCTAATACGGCTTTTTATGAAGCCTACGGCATAAAAGGATGGCAAGCTTTAGAAAAGACTATAAAATACCTTAACAGGCACTATCCCGAGATTTATACAATTGCTGATGCCAAACGTGGTGATATTGGTAATACAAGTACCATGTATGCCAAAGCCTTTTTTGAGGATTTAGGATTTGATAGTGTCACTGTAGCACCTTATATGGGTAAAGATTCAGTAGAACCATTTTTAGCCTTTGAAGATAAGCATACGATTCTGTTGGCATTGACATCTAATAAGGGAGCATTCGATTTTCAAACTAAAGCGGTTGATGGAAAAGAGTTGTATAAGCACGTATTAGAAACATCAAAAACATGGGAAAATTCTAAAAACTTAATGTATGTTGTTGGCGCAACAAAAGCAGAATATTTGGCTGATATAAGACAAATTATTCCTAATAGTTTTTTATTGGTACCTGGTGTTGGTGCTCAAGGAGGAAACCTAAAAGATGTTTGTAAATACGGAATGACAGATACTGTTGGTTTATTAATTAATTCTTCAAGAGGCATTATTTATGCTTCTCAAGGAAATGATTTTGCTGAAGCAGCTGCTAAAAAAGCAAAAGATTTACAATCTCAAATGCAAAAAATTCTTGAAAGTTAGGTTTTATTACAAAGTCTAATTAAGACTTTAAATATTAAATAAACAAAAAGTCGATACTGGTATACCGACTTTCTAACTAACTATTAGATTTTGAAATTTCACTAAATCTAACAATACAAATATCAGCCTTTATGACCTAGTAAATGTTACGTAAACATTAGTATATGATTAAGTTTGCTTTAAGGTATGTATAATAAAGACGGAACGGCAAAGTAATTTTGGAAGGTGATTTCCCAAACAAAAAAAAGGAAAAGCTAAAGCTAGCTTTTAACGGTTTGTATACAAGAAAAGATTAAAGACTAAATTGACTATCTGTAACAACAAACTTTAATTCATTAATTCTATTTAAGACTTGTATAGCTTTGAATTCTGACAAGTCACTATAGGCTTGATCTATTTGTTTATGGTTGTAGGAATCTTCAATTAAAAACAGATATTTTTGTTTTAGTTCTCTTTTTTCTTGAAGCAACCTTTCAGCACATGACATAATGATATTAGTTTAACAATTAGTTTATAAAAATATAGTTTTAAATGTTTAAAAACCATAATTGTTTAATTTTTTTTAAATAAAAATAAACAATTTTTAATCTTGTAGAGCAAATACCTTTTTTAGCAAGTCTGTTGTTCTTGAAGATATTTTAGTTCTTATTTCTTTTTCTTCAACAGCAATCATAGTATAGATGCCATCCAATGCTTCATTAGTAACATAGTCTGTAAGATCTGGATTTACATTGCTAGTCAATGGTAATGCATTGTACTTGGTAATAAGATTAGTCCATATTTGGTCTGCACCAACTTTGCTAAATGAGTTATCAATAACAGGTTTGAATTTATTATACAACTCTGTTTGAGTTTTTGAAGTTAAATACTCAGTGGCTGCATTATTGCTACCTAATAATATGTTTTTTGCATCTTCAAATGTTATGTCCTTAACAGCATTAACAAAAATGGGCGTAGCCTCTTTTACAGCATCTTCAGCAGCGCGATTCAAAATTTTAAGACCTTCATCTGCCAAATTTCCAAGCCCTATATCTCGTAAAGTTTTATCAACTTTTTGTAATTCTTGTGGAAGTAAAATTTTCACCAATTCATTTTTAAAAAAGCCATCTTTTTGTGTAAGCTTGCTTACCTGTTTATCAATTCCTATATCTAACGCTTGCTTTAATCCAGAGGCTATATCTGTATTACTAATCGTTTCAGTTTTGGGTAATTGGTTTATAACTTGTTGTAATTCTGCACATGATGTAGCCAGCATGATAAATGATATAAATAGAGATAAACTTTTTGTAGACATAGTTTTATTAATTTAATTAGGATTCAAATATAATTAATGATTGTGTATATAAGTGGTAATATATTGTCTAAATAAGAGCTACTTAATAGATTAAGATTAATAATTAAAGATTTCCTAATAAAAACAAGTGTTTTTTGAAAATTCAGTAAATTTGCAGCTCTAAAAAGCAATAGTATTACGAATGGAACAAATCGCACCATATAAGCCAAAACATAAAGTACGTATAGTAACTGCAGCATCATTATTTGATGGACATGATGCAGCAATTAACATCATGAGACGTATTATACAATCTACAGGAGTTGAGGTGATTCATTTAGGACACGACCGTAGTGTTGAAGAAGTTGTAAATACTGCCATTCAGGAAGATGCAAATGCTATTGCAATGACCTCTTATCAGGGCGGACATAATGAATATTTCAAATACATGTACGACCTGCTTAACGAGAAAGGTGCAGGTCATATAAAAATATTTGGTGGCGGTGGTGGCGTCATTCTTCCTGAAGAAATCAAAGAGTTGATGGATTACGGAATCACTCGAATCTATTCTCCTGATGATGGTAGAGAGCTTGGGCTTCAAGGAATGATTAATGACTTAGTTGAAAAATCAGACTACGCCATTGGTGATAGTCTCAATGGTGAAGTAAAAATACTTCAAGAAAAAAATCCAAAGCATATTGCACGAGTTATTTCAGCCGCAGAGAACTTTCCTGAAGTGGCAAAAGATGCTTTAACTTATATTGAAGAAAAGAATAAAACGTCTAAAACGCCAGTTCTAGGAATTACGGGAACAGGTGGTGCAGGTAAATCATCTTTAGTGGACGAATTGGTAAGACGTTTTTTAATTGACTTTCCAGATAAAACAATAGGATTAGTTTCTGTTGACCCTTCAAAAAGAAAAACTGGCGGTGCGCTTTTAGGTGATAGAATTCGGATGAACGCTATCAATTCACCTCGTGTTTATATGCGTAGTTTGGCGACACGACAGTCTAACCTAGCGTTATCAAAATATGTAAATGAAGCTATTGAAGTTTTAAAGGCAGCAGAGTACGATTTAATTATTCTAGAAACTTCTGGTATTGGACAATCTGATACTGAAATCATGGAGCATAGCGATGTGGCTTTGTATGTAATGACACCTGAATTTGGAGCTGCAACTCAGCTCGAAAAAATTGATATGTTAGATTTTGCCGATGTAGTGGCCATCAATAAATTTGATAAGCGTGGTGCTTTAGATGCTTTACGTGATGTTAAGAAACAATACATGCGTAATAACAATCTTTGGGATATTCCTCAAGATAAGTTGCCTGTATTTGGTACAATCGCTTCGCAATTTAATGACCCTGGAATGAATACGCTCTACAAATTTATTATGGATAAAATTGTAGAAAAAACAGATTTCGATTTAAAATCTACTTTCGAGATTTCTGATGAGATGAGCGAGAAGATTTTTGTAATTCCGCCCAAGCGTACACGTTACCTTTCTGAAATTGCAGAAAATAATCGTGCTTATGACGAAACAGCTTCAGCTCAAGTCGAAGTGGCTCAGAAGTTATATGGAATTTTCAAAACTGTAGAATCTGTAGTTGGAGAGACTCCAAAACTTGATAAGTCAGGTATTGATTCTGAGTCTGTAAAATTAAATTCAGAAAACAAAGATTTTATAAAACTTTTAATCGGTGAATTTGATCGTGTAAAAATGGATTTAGACCCATATAATTGGGAAATCATTACAGGTTGGGATGAGAAGGTAAACCGCTATAAAAATCCAATTTATACATTCAAAGTTAGAGATAAAGAAATTAAAATTGAAACACATACAGAATCCTTATCACATTCTCAAATTCCAAAAGTGGCACTTCCTAAATATTCTGCTTGGGGTGATATTTTAAGATGGACATTACAAGAAAATGTACCTGGAGAATTTCCATTTACAGCAGGTTTATATCCTTTTAAAAGAACTGGAGAAGACCCGACACGCATGTTTGCCGGTGAAGGTGGACCAGAGCGTACAAACAGACGTTTCCATTACGTAAGTATGGGATTGCCAGCAAAGCGTTTATCTACAGCTTTTGATAGTGTGACTTTATACGGAAATGACCCAGATTACAGACCAGATATTTACGGGAAAATTGGTAATGCAGGTGTTTCTATTTGCTGTTTAGATGATGCTAAGAAATTATATTCTGGTTTCAATTTGGCAGATGCTATGACATCAGTAAGTATGACTATTAACGGTCCAGCACCTATGTTACTTGGTTTCTTTATGAATGCTGCCATTGACCAACAATGCGAAATCTATATCAAAGAACATAATCTTGAAAAAGACGTTGAAGCTAAAATTGTTGATATCTATAAAGGTAAGGAGCGTCCAAAATATAATGGTGATTTACCAGAAGGTAGTGACGGCTTGGGATTAATGCTATTAGGCGTTACTGGAGACCAAGTGTTACCTACAAATACTTATGCTCAGATTAAAGCAAAAACAATAGCTCAGGTAAGAGGTACAGTTCAGGCCGATATTCTAAAAGAAGACCAAGCGCAAAACACGTGTATCTTTTCAACGGAGTTTGCCTTGCGTTTAATGGGTGATGTGCAAGAGTACTTTATAAATAACGGTGTTCGTAATTTTTATTCGGTTTCAATTTCTGGATATCATATTGCTGAGGCAGGAGCTAATCCAATTACTCAATTGGCATTAACGCTATCCAATGGATTTACTTACGTAGAGTATTACCTTTCAAGGGGTATGGATATCAACAAGTTTGGACCAAACTTATCGTTCTTTTTTTCAAATGGTATCGATCCAGAATATTCAGTAATTGGTCGTGTAGCAAGACGTATTTGGGCAAAAGCTTTAAAAAATAAATACAGTGCCAATCCTAGAGCGCAAATGTTGAAGTATCACATCCAAACTTCAGGACGTAGTTTACATGCGCAGGAAATCGATTTCAATGATATAAGGACAACATTACAAGCGCTTTACGCTATAAACGACAATTGTAATTCGCTACATACAAATGCTTATGACGAGGCGATTACGACACCAACAGAAGAATCTGTTCGTCGTGCAATGGCAATTCAGTTAATTATTAATAAAGAATTAGGTTTAACTAAGAACGAAAATCCCATTCAAGGTGCTTTTATTATCGAAGAGTTAACCGACTTGGTTGAAGAAGCTGTACTTATGGAGTTCGATAGAATCACAGAACGTGGCGGAGTTCTTGGTGCAATGGAAACCATGTATCAACGTTCTAAAATTCAAGAAGAAAGCTTGTATTACGAAACCCTGAAGCATAATGGCGAATTCCCTATTATTGGTGTAAATACATTTTTAAGTAGTAAAGGTTCGCCGACGGTACAACCTGCTGAAGTTATAAGAGCAACTGAAGAAGAAAAAGAATTTCAAATTCAAACGTTGAAGAATTTACATGAAGCACACGACACTTCAGAATTATTAAAAGATTTACAAGACAAAGCTGTAAATAATCAAAATATTTTTGAAGCCTTAATGGAAGTTTGTAAAGTATGTTCTCTAGGGCAGATAACTAATGCTTTATTTGAAGTTGGTGGCCAGTACCGTAGAAACATGTAAATTATGTCGTTTAAAAAACTAAACTCTTTATTAAAAGAATCTCTAGCAACTTTAAAAATTGAGGAACCATTACCTTTTCAAAAAAAGGTGATGCCTATTATTAAAGGTGGAGCTGACGCTTATGTTGTTGGTAAAGAGGGAAGTGGTAAAACGACAGCCTTAATTATTTATACAATACATAAACTTAAAGCTGAGGCATTCGAAGATTCGCCTAGAGCTTTAATACTTGTAGAAAACCAAGAAAAAGTAAATCAACTCAAGGATGAGTTCAATAGATATTCTAAAAACACAGATTTAAGGATATATGCCACGAGTGAGCGCTATGATTTTGAAAAGCAAAAAGTTGAAATTTACTACGGGCAAGATGTAGTAATTGGTACGCCAAGTTTTATAACAAAGTTATATTTTCAGAATGCTTTACATATAGGGCAAGTTCAAGTTTTTGCTTTGGATGATGCGGGTTATCTAGGTCGCAATAATGCATATAACCACATCTTGCGTTTAACGGAAAGTATGGATAAGTTTCAGTCTATAATAATAGCAAATGAATGGAATTCTAAAATTGCCAATTACCAGAACGGTTATATGAGTAATGCTAGAGTGTTAAAAAAATAAAGATTAACAGACTATAAGGTCAGCATCCAATTACGCTGAAGTTTTCTGAATTTTTTTAATTCATTTCGTAAAATAGGTAAGTAGTCTTTACCATTACTTTTTGTATTCTCTAATCGTTTGCAATTTTTATAAAGACGGTAAGTTAGTCTATCTAAACTTTCAATGTGCTTATACTTTTTGTCTGAAAAGCGTTCACGTTCAGCATTAATAATTTCTGGAGCTAAACTTGACGATTGTTGTACGATGTCACCGGTAAAGTAAATATCAGAATCTTCCGTCCCTTCTAAATTTAATACACAGATGTCATCACTGAGATACGTAGATATACTTCGGGATAATATGAAGATATCCATAGCTTTTTTATAAAGCGGAATGTTAGAAAGATGAGATGGTATCGTGTAATTCACTTTGAATAATAATTTTAAACGAAATTACGCACTCAAAAGAGTAAAACACTTTAATTATTAAAGTAAAATATTATATTTGCTTTAAATAGTGTGTTAATTTTTGTAAAAAAGTTTAAATGAGTGTAGATTTTCTTAATTGGCAGATTTTAAAGTGTTTGCAGGAAAATGCTAGGATGACAAATGCCGAAATAGGTAGACGTGTTGGTGTAAGTTCTCCTGCTGTGGCTGAGCGCATCAAAAAATTGGAAGATGCTGAAATTATCCAATCCTATTCAACTATAGTATCTCCTTTAAAATTAGGGTATCAGCTTAAAGCAATTATCACTTTACGCGCATTTATGGGGATGTTAAAACCGTTTTTAGAAAAGGTAAAAACCTATGATGAGGTTGTTAACTGTTATCGCATTACCGGTAATGAAAACATTGTTATGGAAGTAGTGCTAAAAAACCAAACACACCTTGAACAATTTATAGACCAACTCATTGTCTACGGAGAAACTAAGACGCAAATTGTGCTCTCACATGTGGTCAAATACAATGCGGTTAAACCACCTAAATAATCAATTTTTTACTCTAGGTTGTTTTAGCTGCCAATTGGTTTTGGCTTTTTCATGATCAACCATGGCCTTTAACTTCTCTGAGTAATTTCTTAGTGTAGAAAATCACACCATCTTTAATAGTGTATTTAATGCCACCAACTCTAACGACGTCATTATCATCGGTCAATTTTATAGCAGCAGTACCATAAAGCACCTTTAAATTTTCAAGAGGATTTTCTTCAACAATCACAAAATCTGCTAATTTTCCTATTTGAACACTGCCAATTTTATTGCCCCAACCTAATGCCTCAGCGCCATTTAATGTTGCTGTGAAATTTTATAAACTATTTATTGAAATATGGTATGCTTAAAAATCAAATATTATCTTAATTTTAGACTAAAATAGGAATTTTAAAAGTTCGAATAATTTAGTGAAATATATTAAGTACATAATTATAACATTTGCAATTTATGCGTGTTCTGAAAAAAAGCAAGCAGCTATAGGCGAAACTCCTTTTCAGATTAATTTGAATAACACCTATAAGGACGCTTCAAAATCACCTTTAAAAGCTAAGGATTTAAAGAATTTTGAAGGCTTAGATTTTTTCAAATTCGATTCTACTTACGTTGTAATTGCAAGAATAAAGCGTCAAGCTAAAGCAGAATGGTTTAATATGAAAACCACTACTGAGCGTTTATCTAGAGAGCGTATTTACGCTGTGGCTAAATTTCAATTGAAAGGAAAAGATTTCAAATTGAATATCTATCAAGGCGAAGAAAATATGAATTCTGAAGATTACAAGGATTATCTCTTTTTACCTTTTTTAGATAACACAAATGGTGAAGAAACTTATGCTGGCGGACGTTATATTGATTTAAAAATTCCTGACGAGCATACAATTGAAATAGATTTTAATAAAGCATACAACCCTTTATGTGCTTATAATGAAAAGTTTTCTTGTCCAATAGTTCCAAGAGTCAATTATCTAGACTTGAAGGTTGAAGCAGGTGTGAAAGCCTTTAGTAAAAATTAGAATGTAGACTTCTAAAAAAGTCTATTTAACGAAATACATACCGCCAAAAACAGCCAAAAAACCAATTATAAAACTCGCAATTGTATAGATAGCAAAAGAGGTGAAGTCCCCCGATTTTAAAAATACATGATTTTCATAAGCAAAAGTAGAAAACGTTGTGAAACCCCCACAAAATCCAGTAGCAAGTAAAAGTGTTTGAGACTCAGAGAGGCTATCATTTTTTGCGGCTATACCCAATATAACACCGATGAGAAGACTACCAATAATATTGGCTACAAAGGTTCCGTAGGGGATACCATTTTCAGAACTATTGAGCCATTTCCCAATTAAAAAACGGAGTGCACTACCAAAACCACCACCCACAAAAACAAGTAATAATTGTTTCATTTATTTTATGGCTATATAGATTTCTGTTATCCAATCTGCAGGATTGGGATGACTTGTAACATCGGTCAAATAAGCTTCAATCATCGGACCCGTCTCATCGGTTTCAAGATTATTACTTTCTATGTATGCCATGGTCTTTTCCCATGCTTCTTTTAGATTTTCATAATTGCCATTTAAAATTGTTTTTACAGCTTTAAAAGATTCAAGCTGACCAGTAAGAATTTCAGACTCATTGGTAGTCATCTTTGAAGTCGTTGGGATAGCACAAGAAAACATTACGGCATCATTAACTTCATCCCATTTATGATAAATAACAAACGGAGCTCCAGCCATACGTATATTGTTCGCTAGTGCATAGCCTCCAATCTTTGGAAACATCTCAGTCATTTTTTCTTTAAAATCAGACATTTTACAAGATGTAGTGTTGTACAAATAAAAGCCGCCACTGTGCCGTGTTACGCCTTCAACGTTTATAGAATACCGTTTCATGTCTTTTTGAATTTCTTGGTCTAACAACTCAAAATCTCTTTCGTAATAGGGACCAATAAGTTTTTCCATTCCTCCCATTAGTGTTGTGTATGCCTTAAATACAAAAGGTAAGTCTTCTCCATTTATACTTCTCTTTACAGTTGTGCTGCCATCCTCATTAGATGTAAATTTCCAATAAACATTAGATGTAGGAAATTCATCAAACTGCATAGTCTGCGCTATATATTTGTTTTTTTCAGTGTCGATGGTCTCCATCTTTCCAATAGAATCTTCGTCTTCCCAAGAATATGAGCCACCAATACCATTAGTTTTTTCGGCTAATGTTATTTGTATTTCTGGTTTCTTCTCTTTCCAAGAGTTCCAGACTTCCCAATTCTTAAAATCAATAATAGTATTATATACTACTTCTACTGGAGCATTTATAGTTCTGCTCCGCTCTACCTCAAAAGAGTTTGGTTGTACAGCGATATATATGGAAAAACCTATGATTAAAATTAGAAGCAGAAAAAGGATGTACTTTATAGCTTTCATGGGATTGATTTTGGTTAACAATCAAAGATAGTAATTTTATGATATGTCTTTTAAATGTTACATTTGTGTACAACTAAAATAATATCAAAAATGAAATTCAAATCAATATTAGGCATCGCTTTGTTGTCTACATTTTTATTTTCTTGTGGAGAGGATAAAAAAGAACCAATTGAGCAAACAAAAGAATTTAGTTATAATGTCGAGCAATTTGCAGATATTAAAATTTTACGCTACAAAATTCCAGGTTGGGAAAACCTATCCTTAAAAGAGCAGAAGTTAGTTTATTATTTGACAGAAGCTGGATTAGCTGGTAGAGATATTATGTGGGATCAAAACTACAGACATAACTTAGCTATCAGAAAAGCACTTGAAAATATTTACACCAACTACTCTGGAGATAAAACTACTGATAATTGGAAAGCTTTTGAAGTTTACTTGAAGCGTGTTTGGTTTAGTAACGGTATTCACCATCATTATTCAAATGACAAATTAAAGCCAGAATTTGATAGAGGTTATCTAAATACTTTACTTGCAGAAACCAATACAAAACTGGACGGAATGGCCTTTGATGCTATTTTTAATGATAAAGATTTAAAGAAGGTGAATCAAGGAAAAGGTGTTGATAATGTAGCTATGTCTGCTGTAAACTTCTATGGACCAAATGTTACCAATGAAGATGTCGAAACGTTTTATGCAGCAAAAAAATCTCAAAACCCTGATAGACCATTATCTTTTGGTTTAAATTCACAATTGGTTAAAGAAAACGGAGAGTTAAAAGAACGTGTATACAAATCTGGAGGATTATACGGAAGTGCTATAGATGAAATTACAAAATGGTTAGAAAAAGCAAAGTCTGTAGCAGAAAATGAAGCCCAAGGAAATGCAATTGGCTTGTTAATTGAATATTACAAAACGGGAGATTTACAGACGTGGGACGATTATAACGTAGCTTGGACAGCTGCTACCGAAGGTAACGTAGATTACATAAACAGTTTTATTGAAGTCTACAACGACCCATTAGGTTATAGAGGAAGTTATGAAACCATTGTGCAAATCAATGATTTTGATATGTCACAGAAAATGGCCGTACTTTCTGAAAATGCCCAGTGGTTTGAAGACAATAGTCCATTAATGGATGAGCACAAAAAAGATAGTGTTGTTGGTGTGACATATAAAGTTGTTACAGTAGCAGGTGAAGCTGGAGATGCATCGCCAAGCACGCCTATTGGTGTTAATTTACCAAATGCCAATTGGATTCGTAAAGAAGTAGGAAGTAAATCTGTTTCATTAGGAAACATAATTAACGCCTATAACAATGCAGGAAGTACAGGAAGATTAAAAGAGTTTGTACATGATAAGGAAGAATTAGAGCTTGAAGAAGAATATGGACAAGTAGCAGATAAGTTACATACAGCATTGCATGAAGTTATTGGTCATGCATCAGGGCAATTAAATCTTGGTGTCGGAGAAACTAAAGAAACATTAAAAAATTATGCATCTACACTTGAAGAAGGTCGAGCAGATTTAGTAGGTCTTTACTATTTGTATAGCCCAAAATTGCAAGAGTTAGGCTTGGTTGATGATTGGGAAAAAGTAGGTAAAGCTGCTTTCGATGGTTATATCCGTAATGGTTTGATGACGCAGTTAATTCGTTTGAATTTAGGAGACGACGTAGAAGAAGCACATATGCGTAACCGTCAGTGGGTTAGTGCCTGGGCTTACGAAAAAGGAAAAGCGGATAATGTAATTGAAAAAGTAACAAGAGACGGAAAGACCTATTTTAACATTAATGATTATGAAAAACTACACGATTTATTCGGACAGTTGTTACGTGAAACACAACGTATAAAGTCTGAAGGCGATTATGCTGCTGTTGAGACTTTAGTAGAAGGTTACGGCGTTAAGGTTGACCAAGCTATACACGCTGAGGTTTTAGAACGTAATAAGCAATTTACATCAGCACCTTACAGTGGCTTTGTAAATCCAGTTCTAGTCCCAGAAATGGATGATAATGGTGAGATTACTGCTATTAAAGTAACCCAGCCAGATGGTTTTCCAGAGCAGATGTTAGAGTATAGCAAAACATATAGTTTTCTGCCGACCAAAAATTAAGAGTTGTATTAAATAAAAAATGAAGGCAGTCCAGTTTTGGTCTGCTTTTTTTTACATAAACATAAACTTCACTGTTGCAATCATTGCAATAAAACCAATAAAGGCTAGTAGTATCCAAATAGTACCTTTGTAGTATTTTTTATGAAGTTTTAAATCTTTACGATACTGAAACGCTATTACCGTTGCAAAAGCAATAAAAAATAATAATCCAAAAACTAATTGACCAGTCGTAAACATCTTCTTATTTTTAATGCAAATTTAAGGATAACTCGACTAAAAAACTAAAGACAATATGCAAGATAATATAGATGCTGTTAAAGCATTTCATACGGCTTTCAAAATAGGACATAGAGAAACGCCAAAAGCCGATTTGGGATTAGAAAAAAATATGCTTCGTTATAAGCTTATGCGAGAGGAAAATGAAGAATATTTAGAAGCTGCAAATAACAACGATTTAGTCGAGGTTGCAGATGCGCTTGGAGATATGCTTTACATTTTATGTGGTACAATCATAGAGCATGGTATGCAGCATAAGATTGAAGAAGTCTTTGAGGAAATTCAACGAAGTAATATGAGTAAACTGGGCGAAGATGGAGAACCGATTTATCGAGAAGATGGTAAGGTTTTAAAAGGTCCAAATTATTTTAAACCAAATATAAAAGAGATTCTTGACAAGTAATATTAATTACCAAGGCTAGATTTTTTCTTAAAATCGTAGACCCATGCATCAAAAAAAATCCGATTGAAAATTATTCTTCGATCGGATTTTTATAGCTCTATAAAACATGTCAGATAGAGTCAGTTGAAGCGTTTAGATAACTTCATGTCTCCAGCCATGCTTATCTTCTGCAAGGTTATGTTGAATATTAAGTAATGTAGACTTGAAAAGCTTTGCATAAGAATTTTCATTTTCAACAATTTCAAAAACTTCACAGTTATGCCCAAAAGCAGATACTGGACTTATCACAGCTGCAGTACCAGCACCAAAAATTTCTTTTAAACTACCATTTCTAGAGGCTTCTTTGATTTCTGTTACGCTAACACGTCTTACTTCACATTCTATGCCTAAATCTTCAGCAAGTTGTATTACACTTTTACGAGTTACACCATCTAAAATTCTGTCATTGTTTGGAGCAGTTATGAGTTTGTCTCCAATTCTAAAAAAGATATTCATTGTTCCAGCTTCTTCTAAATAATCATGTGTACTTGCGTCAGTCCAAATGATTTGTTGAAAGCCTTCCTTTTGTGCTAAATTAGTTGGGTAAAACTGTGCGCCATAATTTCCAGCAGCTTTTGCAAAACCAACACCACCATCAGCACAACGGCTATATTTTTCTGCGAATAAAACTCGCACAGGCTCGTTATAATAAGCTTTCGCAGGAGAACAAATAATCATAAAACGATATTCATTTGCTGGAGATGCAGAAATTGCTGGTTCTGTTGCTATAACAAAAGGTCTTAAGTATAGTGAATTATCAATCCCAGACTTTATCCAATCTTTATCAAGGTTCAATAACGTTTCAAGCCCTTCAAAGAAATATTCTTTAGGAAATTCAGGTATAGCCATACGTACTGATGACTTATTTATACGTTCAAAATTTTGGTCTGGTCTAAATAGAAAGACCTTATCATTTTCATCTTTATAAGCTTTCATGCCTTCAAAAACAGCTTGACCATAATGGAATACACGAGCAGAAGGCTCAATAGACATAGCCTGATAAGGCATTATCTGAGGTTTCTGCCATTTTCCATCTTTAAAATCACAAAGAAACATATGGTCTGTAAATACAAGACCAAAGGCTAAATTATCAAAATCAACACTGGTAATTTTTGATGTTTCTGCTTTTACTATATCGATTTTGTTAGACGTTATGACGTTCATGTTTTGAATTTTTTTTGGTGTTGCAAAAGTACAGAATCATTACCGTTGTAAAGACTAAGATTCCCTTAAATTTTGTAAATTCGTAAAACAATTTATTAACAAAAATCATAGATATAAAATGAAAAGATTTTTAAACTTATTGATAATTACAGTTTTAATAGTTTCATGTAATAACGAAACTAAGACTAGTGAAACAGAACAACAAATAGAAACTAAAGATATAGCCTACAATAGTTTTGGAGATAAAATTACCGATAGTGATGCACTGACATCGGAGCGAATGATGGTGCACTATGAGTCTATGAAAGTAGGCGATACGGTCAACGCAAAAATGAGAGGTACAATCTCGGAAGTATGTTCTAAAAAAGGATGTTGGATGAAGTTAGATATGGGAGACGATAAGATTGTTCGTGTTACTTTTAAAGATTACGGTTTTTTTATGCCTTTAAATGCTACAGGAGAAGTGGTTGTAAATGGTAAGGCCTTTGTTTCAGAAACGTCGGTTGATGATTTAAAGCATTACGCTGAAGATGCAGGTCAGTCTGCTAAAGAGATTGCTAAAATTACTGAGCCAGAACGAACATTTTCTTTCCTTGCAGATGGAGTGCTACTTAAACAATAGATTTAAGGTTTCTGCACTATTAATTTGTTTATTTTTTGTTTTAGGTTGTAAAGATAATGAAGAGCAAGCACAAGTTGATGAGAAAGAAACATTAGTGATGTACCAGCCATCAGAAATGGCTAAACTTATGAATGCCTTTTACGATTATAACCAATCGTTAAAAGCTTCGATTGTAAAGGGAGAATCCTTAAAGCCTATGCCAAAGGATTTTTTAAAAATCCATACAGCCCAAATGACAGATGCAAACGGTAGAAATGCAACTTTTCGAGGTTTCGCACCAGCATTTTTAAAGGCTCAACAAAATGTTTTAGATTCTTTATCACAAACAAATTTAAAATCTAGATATAATAATACAATCAATCTTTGTATAGCTTGCCATAAAACTGAATGTGTAGGTCCTATACCGAGAATTAAAAAATTATTGATTCAGTAGCTATTGAAACGAAACATCATCACCACGGCTGATGGTTCTAAAACCATACAGGTAGAAGATTGGAATGAACAATATCATTCCATACACGGTGCAATTAATGAAGCAAATCATGTGTTTTTAAAACATGGTTTGCTTTATTTTTATTCAGAACTTATTTCAAAATCTTATCAAAACGAAATTAGTATTTTAGAAATCGGCTTTGGGACAGGTTTAAATGCTTTTTTAACACTAATTGAAGCTGAAAAGCAAAGTCTAAATATTAATTATGTAGGTGTAGAGGCATATCCTGTAAAAACTGAAGAGGTTGAAGCTTTAAATTATTCAGAATTAATTTCCGAAAATTATGAGACTGAATTTGAAAAACTTCACAATTCACTGTGGGAGAAAAATTTAAGAATCACTGACCATTTTCAACTCAAAAAAGAAAAAAAATTCTTCAAAGATATTACAGCGATTTCAGAGTTTGATATTGTGTATTTTGATGCGTTTGGAGCTCGTGTTCAACCTGATTTATGGACAGAAACGATTTTTAAAATCATGTACAACGCTATGAAACCTAATAGTGTTTTAACTACTTATTCTGCTATGGGTAGTGCTCGGCGTGCTATGCAAGCTGTTGGCTTCGAGGTGCAAAGGTTAGAAGGACCACCCAATAAGCGTCACATGCTAAGAGCTATTAAACGTTAAAACTTAACTAAAGTCTTATTTCTAGCTTTTTAGCTCCCTTATCTTTGTTCAAAGATTTAAACATATGAGGGTTTTAATTACAGGAGCTACAGGTTTAATTGGTCAAGAAATTGTTAAGCTTTGTCATGAAGAAGGTATAGCTGTTAATTACCTTACCACCTCAAAATCGAAACTCCAAACTCAAGATAATTATAAAGGCTTTTATTGGAATCCTCAAAAAGGCGAAATTGATAAAGATTGTTTCAAAGGAGTTAACTCTATAATAAACTTAGTTGGTGCATCAATATCTAAGCGTTGGACCGATGCTTATAAGAAAGAAGTATTAGAAAGCCGCACCAAAACTGCAGCGCTTCTTAAAAAAACAATAAATAAAAACAACTTTCCTGTTAAACAAGTTGTCTCTGCAAGCGCTATTGGGTTCTATCCATCATCGTTAACTAATTATTATGAAGAAGATTTTGAAACGGTTTCAGATACTTTTCTAGGAGAAGTCGTCGAACAATGGGAGACGGCCGTAGATGCATTTACAACATCAGGAATAAATGTTTGCAAATTGAGAATAGGGTTAGTTTTATCGCAAAAAGGCGGTGCTTTACCAGAAATTATAAAACCCATGAAAATTGGTGCTGGTGCAGCTTTTGGTAGTGGAGAGCAATGGCAGAGTTGGATACATATTGAAGATTTAGCAAGGTTATTTGTTTATGCCGCTAAACAAGACTTAACAGGTATTTATAATGCAGTAGCGCCAAACCCAGTAACAAATTCAGAACTGACAAAAACTGCTGCAACAGTACTTAGTCGCTCTTTGATTTTACCAAATATCCCCAAGTTTGCAATGAAATTAGTCTTAGGCGAAATGCATATTATCTTGTTCGAAAGCCAACGCGTAAGTTCTCAGAAAATTGAACAAGAAGGTTTCGATTTTAAGTATCATCATTTAAAACCAGCTTTACAAGATTTATTGGCTTTAAATTAAGTTGAAGTCAAATTGTGTTATTGAATAGGAGCGAAGCACCAAGCCACAATTCTACTTATTTTTTGACCTTGCCCCATTTTAATAGTTTTAACTTTACTAGCATTGACCGTTTCTAAATGTTTGTAAATACTCTCAAGGTTTGAAGCTTTTGAAACCAAAGTTGTAAACCATTGACACTGTTTTGCAAAGTGTCTACTTTCAAAAATTAAATCTTTAATAAAACGCACTTCTCCACCTTTACACCACAGCTCATTATGTTGGCCACTAAAATTGAGAACTAATTTTTTGGTGTCCTTTCCTTTAAGGTTTTTTAGTTTTCGCATTGTAGCTTTTTTAGCATCTTCTGCTGAAGCATGAAAAGGAGGATTACATATTACAAAATCAATTTGTTCATCAGGCTTCAAAATACCCTTTAGCTTAAGTGCTTTGTTTTCTTGCAATCTTACAGCGATGTCATTTTCTAAAGCATTTTTAGATATAATGACTTTGGCACAAGCAATAGCATTTTTGTCAATATCAGAACCTATAAATTGCCAGCCGTAAGTTTTATTTCCGATTAGTGGATATATACAATTAGCTCCTGTGCCAATATCAAGTGCCTTAATAGATGTATTAAAGGAAGTGTCTTCAATTAAATCGGCGATGTAATGAATATAATCTGCTCGGCCAGGAATTGGAGGACATAAGTGTTGTGTTGGGATATCCCAATAATCAATATTATAATGATATTTAAGTAATGCTGTGTTGAGTACTCTTACGGCGTTAGGATTAAAAAAGTCAATAGATAAATTACCGTACTTATTTGGCTTTACAAAAGGTTTTAGCTCTTTAGAATGCTCTACTAAAACATTAAAGTCATAGCGTCCGTGATGTTTGCTTCTTGAATGAAGCTTAGATGTTGCTGATGGTTGCGTTTTCTTTTTCAAAATTTAGTTGCACATGTTTCTATCTAGTCCCAAATCTAAGCATAATTTTTGGCGTCTCACATTAGATTTCTTTGGGTTTGTTCTTAGGAATTTAACGGCAATAGGATATCTATATATGAGTGATTTTCTCTTGTCTTTTTTTATTATAGAAGCAGTGGTATATGCACCGTACTTTTTTGTTATTTCTTTTTCATGTGTCTATCTCATCGGGAGTAAGCGGCATATCTTTAAAAATAGTTTTTGTTTTAGGGTTATCACTTTTTCATTAGTAGTGATTAAAAGTAAATTAAGTTAAGAAAAAGTAAACACTATAGCTAAAATTAACATTCTTATAAAAAGAAAAACCACTTTGATTTTATAAAGTGGTTTTACTTATATGCAAGTGAGATACTAAAAAATACTTTTGATTACTTTATCATATCATAGCTTCGTTTAATAAAATTTGTCAATTCTTCGCCCTTTAAGAGACCTTGTGATAAACGTGCTAAGTCTAGACTTTGATTAATTAAACGCTCTTGTTTTTTCTTTGTTTTGGTATTCAAAATCTCACCAACCAATTCATGGTTTGTATTAACTACAAGATTGTACATTTCTGGCATATTTTGCATACCAAACATACCACCGCCACCAGTTTGTTGCATCTCTTTCATACGACGCATAAACTCAGGTTGTGTAATCATAAATGGAGATGCACTACTATCCATAGCTTCTAGCTGTACCATAAATTTTTCAGAAGGTACTACTTCTTTTAAAAGTTCGTCTAGAGATTTCTTTTCGTCATCAGATAATTTTGAAATCGTAGTCTCCTCTTTTTTAATGAGGTTATCAATATGATCTGCATCAACACGAGCAAAAGAAATATTTTCTTTAGATGTTTCTAACTTTTGCATTAAGTGCGAAACGATTGGAGAGTCTAACAATAAGACTTCGTAATCTTTATTTTTAGCAGCTTCGATATAGGCGTGTTGCTCATCTTTATTAGACGCATAAAGAATCACCATTTTATCATCCTTATCTGTTTGTTTAGCTTTTATAGCATTGGTCAACTCTTCGAAGGTGTAATATTTACCATCAACTGTTGGGTATAAGGCGAAAGCATCTGCTTTTTCGAAGAATTTTTCTTCAGAAAGCATTCCGTATTCTATTACAATTTTGATATCATTCCATTTAGCTTCAAAATCTTCGCGATTATTGTTGAATAATGACTTCAACTTATCTGCTACTTTACGCGTGATGTATGATGAAATTTTCTTCACTGCGCCATCTGCTTGCAAATAACTACGAGAAACATTCAAGGGAATATCTGGCGAATCAATAACACCGCGAAGCATAGTTAAAAATTCAGGTACTATACCCTCTACATTATCTGTTACAAATACTTGATTTTGGTATAATTGAATTTTATCCTTTTGAATTTGCATATCCGAACTCATCTTTGGGAAATACAAAATACCTGTTAAATTAAAAGGATAATCAACATTCAAGTGAATGTTAAATAATGGCTCTTCAAACTGCATTGGATACAATTCTCTGTAGAAGTTTTTATAATCATCTGCTTCTAAATCTGCTGGCTGTTTTGTCCATGCGGGATTAGGATTGTTGATAATCTCGTCTACAGTAATCTGTTTGTGTGGCTCAGTAGTTTCTTTACCATCCTTATCTTTTGTAGTTTTTGGAGTAAAGTCTGGGTCATTAATTTCTTTGGTGCCAAATTTAATTGGCACAGGCATAAATTTATTATACTTATTTAAAAGCTCTCTAATTCTACTGTCTTCTAAAAATTCAGTCGAATCCTCTGCGATATGAAGAATAATCTCTGTTCCTCTATCGGTTTTATCAGCTTCCTCTAAAGTAAATTCCGGAGAACCGTCACATGTCCAGTGCGCTGCAGGAGTATCTGTGTGTGATTTAGTAATGATTTCTACCTTATCTGCCACCATAAATGCAGAATAGAATCCTAATCCAAAATGACCAATAATTCCTGAATCTTTAGCAGAGTCTTTGTACTTGTCTAAAAATTCTTCAGCGCCAGAAAATGCAACTTGGTTAATGTATTTTTCAACTTCTTCTGCTGTCATACCTAAACCTTGGTCAATGATGTGAAGCTTTTTTGCATCGTTATCAATCTTTACTTCAATCTGAGGATTGCCGTACTCAACTTTGGATTCTCCAATATTAGTTAAGTGTTTTAGTTTAAGTGTCGCGTCTGTCGCATTACTTATTAACTCACGAAGAAAGATTTCGTGGTCACTATACAAGAATTTTTTAATTAACGGGAAAATGTTTTCTACCGATACATTAATGTTTCCTTTTGTCATGATATTTTAATTTTATTGCTTCTGCATGAGCAGAAATAAGAATTATGATATTTATTTTTACTTATTTTTAGTATTCAAATAAAATACCAAGTCTGTATCAATGACAAGTTGACATAAAAAAAACCATTCATATTTATGAATGGCTTTTTTTTGATCTGTTTTTAAATTTACTTTCCTTTTACCTTAGACTTTTTATTTTCAATCTTCTTTTCTTCTTTCATTTTGTTTTTCACGTGCTTATCTAACCACTGGTCTTGTTCCCAAAGCATATGCATAATAGATTCTTTAGCTCTATAGCCATGACTTTCTTTTGGTAACATAACCAATCTCACAGGTGCGCCAAGACCTTTAAGGGCATTAAAATACCGTTCACTTTGCAATGGATAAGTTCCAGAATTATTATCTGCCACACCATGAATAAGAAGTAAAGGGGTTTTCATTTTATCGGCATGCATAAAAGGTGACATATTATAATAGATCTCTGACGCTTCCCAATAGCTGCATTGATACTGGCATCTGTTAACTTTTTTACCGAGCCAGAATTTACATCTAAAATCCAGACTTCAACGCCCTTATTGGTAGTGTTTAAGCAGGCCATCGTACTTTCATCTGGAGACCATCTAAAACCTCAAAGTCTAGGGTTTTCTGGTAGTCAAGTAACCTGCTTTACAACTTTTTGAGATGTTTTTTAACTTTAAAATTACTATAAAACGTTGTTCTACTCCCTATATTAGTTACAGGGTTAATACGTAAATCTGCAAGTCTCATTTTCGGTTTCAGAAAGTTCAGCAATATATTTATACTGGTTTCTGTAAATAAGAACCATGTTTTGGCCTTTACTGTCAATTTGTACATCTGGTGCTAAATCAACATCTGCTAGTTCAAGGATTTCATCAGAAGGTGTCTGATACGTTAAACTCGTCTGAGCATAACTTGCACATATGAAAAGTGCTAGACAAAAATTTAGACTGTTTTTTATGATAGTGAAAATGCTTTTTTATCGTTTATACAATTGTTAAAATTAAACCATGCCATTGGCTTTTTAGAATACTATGCATGCATAACGAATAGACTTTCCTATAGCCTTTAAATGGTTAAATTTGTATTTCCTCTTAAAAATAAATTATGTACAATTCAAAAATTATAGGCTTAGGCAAATATGTCCCAGATAATGTGGTCACAAATGATGATTTATCCAAACTCATGGACACCAATGATGAGTGGATTACCGAGCGTACTGGAATTAAAGAACGTCGTTGGGTCAAAAATGGTGATGGTAATACAACTGCTACCATGGGCGTTAAAGCTGCAAAGCAAGCTATCGAGCGAGCAGGCTTACATAAAGACGATATTGACTTCATAATTTTTGCAACGCTTAGTCCAGACATGTATTTTCCTGGTCCAGGCGTACAAGTTCAACATGCATTAGATATAAAAACTGTTGGTGCTTTAGACGTACGTAATCAATGTTCTGGTTTTGTATATGCACTTTCTGTTGCCGATAATTTTATAAAAACGGGTATGTATAAAAATGTGCTTGTTATTGGTAGTGAATTACATAGTCATGGGTTAGACAAAACAACACGTGGACGTGGTGTTACCGTAATATTTGGAGATGGAGCAGGAGCGGCTGTTTTAACTAGAGAAGAAGACACAAGCAAAGGTGTTTTATCAACGCATTTGCATTCTCAAGGAGAACATGCAGAAGAATTGGTTTTAGTTGCTCCGGGTATGGGAAAACGTTGGGTTAATGATATTTTGGCGGATAACGACCCTAGTGACGAAAGTTACTTTCCGCATATGAACGGCCAATTTGTATTTAAAAATGCAGTAGTTCGCTTTAGCGAAGTAATCATGGAAGGCTTAATGAAAAATAAATTAAGCAAAGAAGATATAGATATGTTAATTCCGCATCAAGCTAATTTACGTATTGCACAATTTATACAGCGAAAATTCGGGTTAAGTGATGACCAAGTGTATAACAATATTATGCGCTATGGGAATACTACAGCAGCATCAATACCTATTGCTTTAACTGAAGCTTGGGAAGAAGGTAAGATTAAAGAAGGAGATAACGTTGTTTTAGCTGCTTTTGGTAGCGGATTTACTTGGGGAAGTGTCATTATTAAGTGGTAATATGAAAAATTAAAAACTATAAAAGCCGAAACGGGAGTTTCGGCTTTTTCTGCTATTAACCAACTTTAACTAACACTATGTTATAACTAAGATATATAACATTAATTACTTAAAACTTATCTATTATATAGACGTAAACGTTTATCTTTTATTGCAAACTTTAACTTCTGGTTAACAAAAAAATCCAAAAGCGGACAACTTTTCGATTTTACTATATCTAATGCTCTAGTTTGTTTTATGTTTTGAAGACTAACTCAAATAATTGTAAACTATAATTAGTTATAGCGTAAGTCGTTATGATATTTATAGCATTACAAAATTAGTGATCAAACAGTGTGCCAAATAAAAACCCGAAGTAATTTTACTTTGGGTTTTCGTTTTAATAACCTAACACTAACACTAACCATCAACTATTAAGAAAGGCTACTAAAATAAAATTGTTTAGAAGAAACCACCATCATTTTTCTCATCATTATCACGATTTTTTCTTGATTTAGCTCTGTACTTACCGCCGCCAAATCGGTAAGATAATCCTGCGAATATTTGTTTAAATTCACCTTCAAAGTTTACCTGTGTTGGTATTGGTCGTGCACTAAACACACTAACTTCTTGGGTGTTAAGTACATTATTAAAGTTTAAACTAAAGGTTGCTCTATTGTCTTCTAAGAAGCTGTATCTCATACCTAGGTTAAGAAAGTAAATAGGGTCAACTTCAAAGTTTAAGCCTGTTTCTGTATTTCTAAAGAACCCAAATGCAGATAATGAAAGACTTTTTGTGACTTTAAAATTATTGAATATTCTAAAATTCATTATTAAGTTATCAACTTCTACAACATTAACATTAATATCATTTTCTGTTGGGTTTGGTAAAGTTGGGTCAATAGACTCTGCAATACCTTTCTGTTTTTGGTTATACAAATCGAAACTTGCATTTAAGCTCCACCATTTTGTTACTTTGTAATTTGATGATAATTCAAAACCATAAGCACTGGTTGTGTCAAAATTTCCTCGAGTTAAAATCACACGACCAGCGGTTAAATCTGAGCGGTCTACAATTACAACTTGATTAATTTCATCTTCTATGATTCTGTAGAATACACCACCAGTAATACTTCCTTTTTCAAGATTTCTGGTATAATTGAATTCTGCTGAGTTTGTAAACTGTGGTACCAATTCTGGATTTCCGAATTCAGAAATCAAAGCCGTGTTAAATTCTGGTACAGGATTTACATCACCTACGCCAGGTCTGTCTACTCGACGACTTACGCTAAATTGGTAAGCGTTCTTTTCTGAAGGTTTATAGTTAACAAATATTGATGGATACAATTGGAAGTAATCATTCTCAAATGGAAAGTTCGTTGTTGTGTTATTTGATAAATCAGTATCCACAGCAAAGGCGTCAACTTGCACACTTTCTGCCCTTAGACCTAATTGATAAGACCATTTATCTAACTGTTTACCATAACTCTCATAAGCCGAGTAAATATCTCTAGTATAATCGAAAACAGTTTCTGTAGGTACAAAATTCCCGATCATGTTTCTCACACGACCGTCAGAGCCGTATCCTAGATTGTTTTCAAATAGTCGCGCTTGTAAACCAGTTTCAAGTTTTGCTGTTTCAGAAAACGGATGCACATAATCTAAATTTATCGTAGTTCTCGTTCGTTCAGTATTTGTAAATTCTAAAAAATTTGGTCGTTGTGCACCAGAGAATAAATTATTAGTGTCAGCGGAACTGTCAAAAATATTATGGTCAACTTCTAGCTCAATATTTTGTCCTTCAGCTATATCGTATTTGTAATGCGAATCAAGAGTTAAATATTAGTGTTATAAAGGCTGCGGCTAATCGTCCATAAACATGTAGACTCAGTCCTTTAGTAGATCTCACCTTACTCGCTTTCTGTATATCTGATTTTTCAATAAG
>NZ_JABDQL010000136.1 GCF_013042245.1 Winogradskyella sp.
GATACAATAGAAGAATCAATCAAATTTATCATCTGACTGAATATCGGCTGTCCGAAAAAATGATTACTTTTACTCATAGCTATATTATTTGAAAGTTAATACAGCTATATACGAAAAATCCCTCAATAATTGAGGGATTTTTTATCGGACACTAATAATTTTGAATCATTTTTTAAATATTTCGAAATTATTGCCCAGAGACCTTTTTCATTCGAATCGGTTGACTATATAAAAAAAGACTACAGGCGCTGTGTTTGTGGAGTTGATAGCATTTATTTTAAAGTAAATAAAGATATTGTAGAAATAATGGCAATTGTCGGAAGACAAGATTTGAATTAAAAACTGTAGCCTGAATTATAAAAACTGTTGCCAACAATGAACTAAGCTATAAGTAATTACTAGTTCTCGCCCAATTTGGAAATTCCTGCGGAATTTCTAACACGGTGTGTACTTCAAAATTTAAGTACTAAACCACGCAACTACTCATAGCCTAGACTGATAAGCGCAATACTTATTATTTAACAGCAATCATACTAATCTCAACATTCACAAACTTTGGTAAGTTAGCGACTTCAACAGTTTCTCTAGCAGGTGCAGAGGCCTCATCAAAGTAGGTTGCATATACTTCATTTATTTGAGAGAAATTGTTCATGTCAGTAATAAATATTGAGGTTTTAATGACGTTCTCAAACTTCATATCTGCAGCAGCTAAAACGGATTTCATGTTTTCCATCACTTGCTTAGTTTCGGTTTTAATATCATCTAAAGCCAATTCCATAGTTTTTGGGTCTAATGCAATCTGTCCTGATGTGTAAAGTGTATTTCCAGATAGAATGGCTTGGTTGTATGGTCCTATAGGAGCAGGAGCTTTTGTAGTATTTATTATTTTTTTCAAAATAGAAGTTGTATTAAAAGATTAGTTTCCTAAACGTTGGTCTGGCTGGCGACGTTGTTCGTATTTTAGGTCTTGTAAGAAATTAGATTTTATACCGATAAAGAAATTCCAGCTAGATAGTGTGCTAAACGGGACCCATGAGAAATTCATGCGCCAGCTTAACAAATCTCGCTCAAATCTAAATTGCGTGAATGAGAAGCCCTTATTTAAAAAATCATAACCTGATGAGGCGCCAACGCTCCACTTTGGAGATAATTCAATATCACCAGAAAACATGAGAGAATGAGAAGCAATGCGGTTTTCTCGTCTCGTGTTATTATAGTTAACGGCATAAGCTAATCGTAAAGTCCAAGGAATTTTGTAACTATACTCGCTGAGATTAGCTTCCTTTTCTTTTTGACGCTCTTTATCTTCATCTGTATATACACGTGTTGAAAAATCATCTACACGACCAAACAGGTCGTCTGTTCTTCCATTGGCTCTTATGGCCTCATCTTCACGTTTTTTTTCATTTTCAGTATCACCTTTACCACTAAAAGTTTCATTAGATAAGGAGTATCCCATGTTCATGTTAGCAGATGTTAAGCGAAACAAGCTTCCTCCATTATCAACATTAAAGGTGTTAATTTTATTGTTATTATTGTCAAGCGCATAAGGATCTAAGGTCATTGCAAAGTTTACGTTCATCTTATCTTTGAGCAACTTAAAACCTCCAGTAACACGGACTGGTGAAAATTTTAGTGAATCTGCTGCCAAGTCATAACGAGTACTCACATTAAGGTTATTTATTAATGAGATTTTTTCAGGCTCCGTCTTTGTTGAGTCTTTTGAACGGATTTTTGCTTCGATATTATTACCAATATCTAGCCCAATAGAACTAGAATAACGGTTTCCTGGAGCACCGAAGATAGAGCGTTCAAACCTTGTGTATTCTACGGTATCAGTCGTTGTTCCATCTGCATCGAGTACGTCGTAAGTTTCGTAAAATTGGTCAAACGCTGGTTGTATGGTATAACTCAACGACGGTCTTACCACATGCCGAATGGCTTGAATTTTAGCATCTTTATTCTTTTTATTAAAATTGAACATTCCGTAAAGTGTTGTTCCAATATTTGCACTGAAGTTATAGGTTCTAAAACTATCAAAACCGTTAATGTCTGTGGTAATTACAGATTGTGTGTTTTCATCAAAACGTCTATTGATGGTGTTTAAGGTCCAATTTTCTTGAAAGTTGGTACTCGCACTAACACTAAAATGATTAAATACTTTAAAATTTGTAGTCAACGGAATCGTATGTTGCATACCAGCTAGTGCATCTTCAAACATTTGACTACTACCAAACAAGGAATCGGTTGTTGTAATTCTATATTCTGCTCTTGTATTATATTGAAAATTAATATTTTGAATAATTCCCTTTTTGGCTCCAGATTTTGGTGCAAAAGGAAACATACGTCCCACAGAAGCCTGAATTGTTGGGAGCGTCATGTTTATAGTTTCTGTTTGCGTATTCTGAGAATGGGTAGCAGTAGCATTAATATTGACTTGTGGCTCTCCAGGAAACGTTTTTGAAAACGAAATCGAAGAGGCAAGGGTATTGTTTTGAGAGTTAATGATATTATTCTGATTAACCGATTGCCTAAAAAACTGACTACTACCTAAATTCACCGAAGCCGAAAATCTTGAATTTGGATTGGCTTTAGCATCTTGCGTATGCGACCAACGAATATTATAAATGGTGTTTTGAGTGAAATCTGGGAAAGCACGTTCGCTGGTCAATAAGTTCTCGTACCTAATAGCCAAGTTTCCATTAAAACGGTAACGTTTAGCGTAGTTACTTTCTAGTCGTAATCCGTAACTTCCATTGGTATAGTAATCCCCCAAAACAGCTAAGTCCAAATAATCACTTATTGCAAAATAATAACCACCATTTTGGATAAAATACCCACGATCACTACCTACATCTTCTCCAAAAGTAGGGAAGATAATACCAGATTTTTGTTCTTTATTTAAAGGAAAATATGCAAAGGGTAATGCAATTGGTGTTGGTACACCATAAATTTCCATATAAGTTGGTCCAACTACGATTTTTTTTCCTGGTACCAATTTTATCTTATCTGATATGAATTGATACTCAGGATCATCCATGTTTTCGGCTGTGGTAAAACGCGCATCTTTCATGAATAAAGTCGAATCATTTTCGCGCTTGGTTACAGGTGAAAAAATATTCATACCAGAATCTTCAGTCCGAGAATTGAAGATAATAGCTTTCTTGGTTTCTTGGTTAAATATTATTGAGTCAGGCTCAACCTTATTATTAGCTTGAGTAAAAATAGGTGCTTGAGAATATCCTGTAGAATCTTTAAGCCGTCCTGCATAGATAAGGCTAGTGTTATTATCAATAACTATGATACCCGCGTTAATCTCCATATCTTGGTATTTAACTACAGCCTTATTATAAAGGTATATTTTCTTTTCTTTATTATTTAGTGAAACGTAACCATCTGCACTGTAATTTACGATATCCGCTAAGAGTTCTTTAGGTTTTTTTACTGAATCGTTTTTTATAGAGTCTACCTCCTTTAAATTCACTTTAGGTTTTAATAGAGAATCTACAGATATGGTTGCACTATCCTTTTTTACAGGTTTTTTTGTGGTTTTGGCTTTTATAGGGTCTTTTTTTGGTGGAATATCCTGTGTAAAGCCAAAAGTGTTGATAAACACTGTAAAACTAAGGGCAAAAAGTATCTTTATGCTATTTGTACGCAAACCTATTAATGGTATTTTTGTAAAAGAATGGCTCGGTTTTTGAAATCCCAAAATTACATTTATTTTTTTGTGATTGATTTATTATTGCAATTAAAGTTTTAAATATAAACAAGCCAAATAAAATTGGGTAATAAACACGGACAAATAGCCGTTTTAAAATTTACATGAAAACGTTCAAAAATCACATATTAGTATTTGTATTAACACTATTTACAACATCTTTAACATACAGTGCTTTTGCTCAAGCACCTAGTGATAAGTTTGTTGTAGTGGTTGATGCAGGTCATGGAGGTAAAGACCCAGGGAAACCGACTAAAAACAACTATAAAGAGTCCGATATCGCTTTAAAGATAGCATTGATACTAGGTAAAGAATTAGAAAAGTACGATGGTTTTGAAATAATATATACCAGAAAAACGGATATATTTTTAGAGTTACACGAAAGAGCTGCAATTGCTAATAAAGCCGATGCAGATTTATTTGTTTCAATTCATTGTAATGCTCATCACACTCAAGCTTATGGTACTGAAACATATGTTTTAGGGTCAAAAAATTCAGAACGAAACATGTCTATTGCTCGAGCTGAAAACGAAGTTATTTTTCTAGAAGATAACTATGAGAAGAATTATGCAGGTTTTGATCCTCATTCTCCTGAAACTTCTATTGCAATAGGTATAGAGCAAGAGGTATATGTCGAGCAGAGTATTGTGTTAGCTCAAAAAATAGAAAATAATTTTGGAAAAAAGCTTAAAAGAAGAAGTCGCGGCATAAAACAATTAAGTCTTTGGGTACTTCATAACACTTATATGCCAAGTGTATTAATCGAGACAGGATTTATAACCAACAAAAAAGAGGGTGCTTTTTTAAATTCGAAAGCAGGTCAGTCTAAAATTGCTAATGGTATTAAAGATGCAATTATAATCTATAAATCAGAATTAGATCAAAATATTGGAGAAAGCCTATTTGTTTCAAGTAGTGAAACTCTTAATAATAATGAGGATAAAGAATCTTCTACAAATGTAATTTTTAAAATTCAGATTGCTGCAAGCTCCAGAGAACTAGAAACTAAACCTTACAATTTTAAAGGTTTAGCCGACATTAGTAGAGAAAAGCAAAACAATATCTATAAGTATTTCTATGGTAATACTTCAAATTATATAGAAGCAAAAACATTAAAAAACGCTGCCAAATCCAAAGGCTATTCTTCTTGTTTTATAGTCGCCTATAAAAACGGAAAAAAAATATCTGTTCAAGAAGCGCTTAAAAGACCTTAAATTAGAAAGCGTCTTAATTAATTTATTCCTAATTTTGTTACCAACCAAAGACCTAAACCATTGAAAATATCACGAGAAGTCAAAACAGCTATTCTAGTTATTTCTGGACTGTTGTTATTCATTTATTTATTTAATTATCTAAAAGGACAAGATTTATTTTCTAGTGAAGTAGATTTCTACACTGAGTTCGATTATAATGCTTTAACTATGTCTTCTCCAGTAACAGTTAAAGGAAATACTGTTGGTAAAGTTGAAAACATTAAATATGATTTTAAAACTGGGAAAACCATTGTTGAGTTTTCGATAGACCCAAGATTAAGTTTCTCAAAAAGTTCTACTATAAAATTATACGAAACAGGTATAATGGGTGGTAATGCCTTAGCAGTTATCGATTCTTATGAAGGAGAACCAGCTGTAAAAGGCGATTTTATTCAATCTGAAGTTCAGCCAGGACTTATTTCTTCATTAAAAGATAATTTTACAGGTTTAAGTACTGACTTAGATAAAACATTACGCTCGGCAGATACACTTATGGTTAATCTCAGCGGTTTGGTTGCTGATGAATCTAGTGCGGGGTTAAAAGCCACAATTGCAGAGTTAAACGCTACGTTAAAGTCGTTTAAAAATTTATCTTATTCCATTCAATCTGTTGTAAAAGAGAACGACAAAAAAATTACAGAAACACTAGATAGTTTTAAAGCTGCGAGCGCAAATCTTTCGATATTATCAGAAGATTTAAAGAAAGCTGAATTATCTAAAACTATAGATGATTTTGATAAAACACTAGTAAATATTAATTCGCTCTTAGAAAACTTTGAGAAAGGTGAAGGTTCTCTTGGAAAACTTTTAAAAGACGATAAATTGTATAATAATTTAGAAGCAGCTTCAAAAGAAATGGAATTATTATTACTAGATATTAAGCTTCATCCTGCAAGGTATAGACGGATATTATCTAAAAAAGAAATACCATACGAAGCCCCTACTGAAAAACAATTACAAAAGAATTAAAACAAAAAGATGCAGTATATATCTAATATAATTTTTGCGATAATCTTAATTGCTGGTGTTGGTTATTTCGCTAGAAACATTAAAAAATTGATTCGAAATATTAAACTCGGTCAAGACGTTGATGTAAGTGATAATAAACCACAACGTTGGAAGAATATGGCTCGTATTGCCTTGGGACAAAGTAAAATGGTGGTTAGGCCAATTGCTGGTATACTCCATATTATAGTTTATGTTGGATTCGTTATAATTAATGTCGAAGTTTTAGAAATTATTATCGATGGACTTTTCGGTACCCATCGTATTGGTCTTAAAGTTTTGCCTGAATCTGTTTATGGCTTTTTAATTGGAAGTTTTGAAGTTTTGGCCGTACTTGTTCTATTGGCTGTCGTTTTCTTTTGGACAAGACGTAATGTAATTAACCTAAAACGCTTTAAAAGTTTAAAAGGTTGGCCAAAGAATGATGGTAATATAATCCTTTACTTCGAGGTTGTTTTAATGTGTTTATTCTTGGTGATGAATGCTACAGACACGTCTTTTCAAGAAATGGGTTCTGGTAATGTCATTTCTGGTTTTATGGCACCGTGGTTCAATGAGGTATCTACAGACACCTTGCATTTGATTGAACGCTCAGCTTGGTGGTTACATATTTTTGGTATTTTAGTATTCTTAAATTATTTATACTTTTCAAAACACTTACACATTCTGTTAGCTTTTCCAAATACATATTATGGAAAGCTAACCCCAAAAGGTCAATTCAATAATCTTGAAGCGGTTACTAAAGAAGTAAAACTCATGATGGACCCAAATGCAGACCCTTTTGCTGCTCCAGTAGAAGGTGATGAAGATGAAGAGCCAGCAAAATTTGGTGCTAGTGATGTCATGGATTTAAATCAGATTCAATTACTCAACGCGTATACCTGTACAGAATGTGGTCGTTGTACTAGCGAATGCCCAGCCAATCAAACTGGTAAAAAATTATCACCACGAAAGATTATGATGGACACGCGAGACCGTTTGGTTGAAGTAGGTAAAAATATTGACGCAAACGGCGGAGAATTTAAAGATGACGGTAAACAGTTACTCAACGATTATATTACCAAAGAAGAACTTTGGGCTTGTACGACTTGTAATGCCTGTGTAGAAGCTTGCCCTGTAAGTATTGATCCATTATCAATTATTATGGAGATGCGTCGCTACTTAGTTATGGAAGAAAGTGCAGCACCAATGGAATTGAATAATATGATGACCAATATAGAAAATAACGGTGCTCCTTGGCCTTATAACCAACAAGACCGTTTAAATTGGGCAAACGAAAATTAATGATATGAAGATTTACAAAACGATATTTTTATTTCTTACAGTAACACTAATTTCTTTTAATGTAGAAGCACAAAAAGATTCAAAAGGTGAATTGGATGCTATGGCTATGAATATGTTTGAAAAAACAAATTATAGAGATTTTGATGCACTATTAGATATGACATATCCTAAAATCTATGACCTTGTACCAAAAGAAGAAATGAAAAATTTATTTATATCCATGTTTCAGGGTACAGATGAAATGTCTATAGATTTACCTAAACAAACCCCTAAGTATGTTTTATCAAAAACCTATAAGGATGAGGGTTCAAATACTGATTATGCATTTTTAACCTATGATATGAAAATGTCTATGACTTTTAAGCAACAAGAATTTGATGATAAAGGCAAGAAAATGATCATTAATATGATGAAAGTCCAAGGTATGGAAGCTTTCTTTGAGGATGACAGTAAAGTGAATATAAATGCACCAAACCGAATGGTCATTTTCATTAGTGACGATTTAACTGATAACAAATGGAAAATGTTGAATTATGACCCTAATTCACCAATATTCTCTCAGTTAATGCCAACGACAGTTATAGAAAAAGCAAAAGGGTATTACCAAGATATTTTATTGGTTTATAATAAAAAGAATTAAGCTATGAGTGAGCAACTAAAAGTGCCAACAATTGCAGAATATATGGTAGAAGGCAAGCAACCTGAAATTTTGTTTTGGGTTGGTTCTGCAGGGAGTTATGATGATAGAGCCAAGAAAATAACCAAAGCTTTTGTAAAACTTTTAAATAGTGCAAAGGTTGATTTTGCAGTTTTAGGGGCAGAAGAAAGCAATACAGGTGATGTGGCAAAACGAGCAGGTAACGAGTTTTTGTTTCAGATGCAAGCCATGATGAATATCGAAGTACTTAATGGTTACGAAGTAAAGCGCATTGTGACCTGCGACCCGCATTCTTTCAATTGTATAAAAAACGAATATCCAAGTCTTGGTGGTGTTTATGATGTTATCCATCATACGCAATACATAAAAGAATTAATAGATGCTGGACGTCTTTCTGTAAAAGGCGACACCTACAAAGGCAAACGCATCACGTTTCATGATCCATGTTATTTAGGTCGAGCCAATAGTGAGTTTGATGCACCAAGAAATGTGTTGCAAAAATCAAACGGCACTTTAGTCGAAATGAAAAAGAGTAAACGTTTTGCATTATGTTGTGGTGCCGGTGGTGCACAAATGTTCAAAGAGCCAGAAAAAGGTGATATGGATGTAAACATATTACGTACGAAGCAAGCTTTAGAAACCACGCCTGATATTATTGCCACAGGTTGTCCGTATTGTAATACTATGATGACCGACGGTATTAAAGCCAAAGAAAAAGAAAAGAGTGTTGAAGTACTCGATATTGCAGAAGTTATAGCAAATTCTCTTTAAATATGAATGCTTCTGATAAGCAAATGCTTAAAATAGCACTGCGAAATGGTGTTGCTTTTACAGTATTACTATTAATTATAAGCTATTTTAAAAATGGACTCATAAACTACAAATGGATCCCTATTTGGTTTCTGTTTTTTGCAGTAACGGGAGCACTCCGCTACTATTATATGAATAAAAAGACTAAAGACTAATGTTAGTAGATTTTGATACATTACCAGAAGAGTCACGTGTTTGGATATACCAAGCTAA
Source organism: Winogradskyella sp. (assembly GCF_013042245.1). Taxonomy (GTDB): domain Bacteria; phylum Bacteroidota; class Bacteroidia; order Flavobacteriales; family Flavobacteriaceae; genus Winogradskyella. Next base: position 8,945 of record NZ_JABDQL010000136.1, read on the forward strand.
CCGTTCGTTTTCTGAAACTGAATTAGCTGAGATAGAAGAGAAACTTAATGTTTTTGTAGAGGCTTGGACAGCTCACGGTCAAGACCTACAAGCTGGATTCAAAATAGTATATAAGCGTTTCATTGTTTTGGCTTTAAATCAGAACCTTAATGCAGCTACTGGTTGTTCTATAGATGCTTCAATACATTTTATTCAAGAATTAGAGACATCTTACAGTGTAGATTTAATGGATAAATTGAATGTCTCTTATAAACAAGGTGAGTTCATTGCTCATAAATCGTTGATAGACTTCAAAAAGATGGCTAAGCAAAAAGCAGTATCAAAAAATACCATAGTTTTTAATAATTTAGTGACCAATATCGCTGAATTTAAAGAAAATTGGGAAGTACCAGCAAGTGAGAGTTGGCACAGTCGCTTTTTGAATTAGTGATATCTCAGCGATTTTTATAAATTTTTATATATATCACATTAATAATTTCTTTTATTATTAGCCAAGATTATTCATATTTACAACTTACTAATCATGAGTTTTAAAAATTAAAAACCGTTGTGTCAAAAGACATTTTTCTTTTAAATATTTCTGGACAAGATAAACCTGGACTAACATCAAGTTTAACGAGTGTTCTGGCAGATTATGGTGCCAAGATTTTAGATATTGGTCAAGCCAATATTCACGATACTTTATCCCTAGGAATGATGTTTGAAATTGAATCTGGAAATCAATCTTCAGCAGTACAAAAAGATTTATTATTCAAAGCTTATGAATTGGGCATTACTGCTAAGTTTAAGCCCATATCTTTAGAAGACTATGAAAAATGGGTAAATCTTCAAGGTAAAGATCGTTATATTGTAACTATTCTGGGTGAAAAATTAGCCGCAGAACAAATATCTGAAGTTACTAATGTCATTTCAGAAAAGGGCTTAAATATAGATTCCATAAAACGATTAACAGGACGTTTGTCTCTGGTTAGGACTGAGGAATACCCGAGAGCATCAATTCAATTATCCATCCGAGGACGTGTTGAAAACAAATCCGAACTCACTGAACGTTTTATGCAAATATCTCATGATTTAGATGTAGATATTGCATTTCAAGAGGATAATATTTTTAGGCGAAATAGACGTTTGGTTTGTTTTGATATGGACTCTACTTTAATCCAGACAGAGGTCATTGATGAGCTTGCTGAATTGGCAGGTGTTGGAGCAGAAGTTAAGGCTATTACAGAATCTGCAATGCAAGGAGAAATAGATTTTAATGAAAGTTTTAAACGAAGAATGAAACTCCTTAAAGGACTTTCAGAAGAGGTGTTACAACAAGTTGCAGAAAATTTACCAATAACAAAAGGCGCAAAGCGCTTGGTGGATACTTTGCATAGTTATGGTTTTAAAACCGCAATTCTTTCCGGTGGTTTTACCTTCTTTGGTAATTATCTTAAAGAAAAATTAGATATCGATTACGTTCATGCTAACGAACTGGAAATAAAAGACGGCGTATTAACTGGTGGCTATATCGGAGATATCGTGGATGGCAATAAAAAAGCAGAGTTTCTTAGGGCTTTGGCTAAAAAAGAGGGCATTGATATTAGCCAAACTATTGCAGTTGGTGATGGTGCAAATGATTTGCCAATGTTGGACTTAGCAGGCTTAGGTATAGCTTTTCACGCAAAGCCTAAGGTAAAAGATGAGGCGCAGAATTCTATTTCTAGTATTGGATTAGACGGTGTTTTGTACCTTTTAGGGTATCATGATAGACATATCGATTTAGTTGATTAGTCTTTTGTTAATTAATGTCTTTATAAATCTATCATAAAGTTTTTTTTACTTCCTTTCATTTATGCTAATTTGGCATAGTATTCGTTAGACACATAATACATCAAAATTAAAGCAATGCGATATATCGTAATCATTATATTTTTACTCATTTTTAGTTTATCATTTTCCCAAGAGGAAACACCTAATCCTTTGTTGTCAGACAATATTGAGGTCCAGCAAAAATGGGTAGATAGTATTTATGATGCTATGACTACAAAAGAGCGTATAGGACAGCTTTTTATGGTACAAGCTTTTTCTAATAAAGGCAATAAACATGAAAATGAAATTGCTGCACTTGTTAAAAACTATAATATCGGTGGTGTTATTTATTCTAAAGGTGGTCCAACTCGTCAGGTAAAAATGAATAATAACCTACAGTCTGAAGCAAAAATCCCTCTTCTTATTGGAATGGATGCAGAATGGGGCTTGAGTATGCGCTTAGATTCTACTTACGCATTTCCTTGGAATATGACACTTGGTGCTGTTTCAGATAATGCATTGATAGAAAAGACGGGATATCAAATCGGGGAGCATTGTAAACGCGTAGGCGTTCATTTTAATTTTGCTCCTGTTGTAGATATTAATACAAATCCTAAAAATCCAATTATTGGTAATCGTTCATTTGGAGAGGATAAAGATAATGTTACTGAAAAAGCCGCTGCATTTATGAAAGGCATGCAAGCTGCTGGTGTTTTGGCTAATGCTAAACATTTTCCTGGTCATGGCGATACAGATGCAGATTCACATAAAACATTACCTACAGTCAGTTTTACAAAAAAGCGAATAGATTCGGTAGAATTATATCCGTATCGAAAATTAATTAAAGAAGGACTTTCTAGTGTTATGGTGGCTCATTTAAATATTCCAGAACTAGGTGTTCAAAACGGATTGCCAACTTCACTTTCAAAATATGTGGTTACTGATTTACTTAAAGGAGAACTCGGTTTTAAAGGGTTAATATTTACAGATGCCTTAACTATGAAAGGCGCTGCAAATTTTGTGCAACCTACTGTTGATGCCTCATCTTCAAAAAAGTTCAATACTCAAGGCGAAATAGATGTAATGGCTTTTAAAGCTGGTAATGATGTTATGCTTATGTCCGAGAACGTTCCAAAAGGTATTGAGAAGATTTTTAAAGCTATTGAAAAGGGAGAAATTACAGAAGAACGATTAGCGTATTCTGTTAAGAAAATTTTGATGGCAAAATATAAAGTAGGACTTAATAATTATAAACCGTTATCATATAATGGTGTTCATGGTGATATTAAGAGAATAAAAGATGATGTTCTATATGGGCAACTTCTTGAAGAAGCTATAACAGTTCTAAAAAATAAAAATAGTTTATTGCCACTGAGAGATTTGGAGACTAAAAAAATAGCATATGTCTCTTTAGGCGATGATAAAAGTTCTAATTTTTATAATGAACTAAAAAAATACACCAAAGTTCATAAGATTTCAGCAGATAATTTAAACGGACTATTAGAAAAGCTCAAAAATTATAACACTGTTGTTGTTGGTTTTCATAAATCAAATGACAATCCGTGGAAATCTTATAAATTTTCAACTAAAGAATTAACTTGGTTATATGAGATAGCAAGAACAAATACTGTTATACTTGATGTGTTTGCAAGACCTTACACTTTGATGGATTTAAGTACAATAGAAAATATTGAAGCTATTGTAATGAGTTATCAAAATAGTGCTATTGCACAACAAAAATCAGCCCAAGTTTTGTTTGGTGCAGTTGGTGCAAAAGGAAAACTACCAGTTTCGGCAGGTCAATATTTTAGTCATGGACAAGGTGAAGATTATAATGCACTAAACACCCTATCTTATGGACTTCCAGAGTCTGTAGGTGTTGATTCTAATAGGTTATATCAAAAACTAGATTCGATAGCTAACTATGCAGTTAATGAGAATATGACACCAGGAATTCAACTTTTGGTTGCAAGGAAAGGAAAGGTCATATATAACAAGAACTTTGGCTATCACACTTATGATAAGAAGAATAAGGTAAATTCTGACGATGTTTATGATGTGGCTTCTTTGACTAAAATTATGGCGACATTACCATTAATTATGGAACTTGAGGAGAAAAAAGCACTTTCTCTAAACACAAAATTATCAAGAATGTTACCTGAGTACAAAAACACTAACAAGAAAGATATTACCCTGAAGCAAATGCTTTCTCATTATGCACGTCTAAAGCCGTGGGTTCCTTTTTATGTAAAGACCTTGGACACTATAACTAAGAAACCTCTAAAAAAATGGTATCGTAATTCTAGAATTGGAGCGTATAATGTAGAAGTTACGGATAGACTCTTTATGCGTAAAGATTTTAAAGATTCTATTCATGACATCATTAAGGAAACTGATCTATTGGAAAGATTAAGGTATAGATATAGTGATTTGCCTTATTACATACTTAAGAAGTATTTAGAAAAGTATTACAATAAAGGTATGGATAAATTGGTTCAAGATCATTTTTATCAATCTTTAGGTGCAAATTATATGACCTATAAACCTAGAGATAAGTTTAGTTTAAAGGATATTGTACCTACAGAGGTTGATGATTATTTTCGCTATCAAAAAGTACATGGTTATGTACACGATATGGGTGCGGCTATGCAAGATGGCGTTGGAGGACACGCTGGTATTTTCAGTAACGCCAATGATTTGGCTAAGCTTATGCAGATGTATTTACAAAAAGGATTTTATGGTGGTAAGCGCTATTTTAAGATAGAGACTTTAGATAAATTTACGACTTGCCATTATTGCCATAGAGATAATAGGCGAGGAGTTGGCTTTGATAAACCTCAACTTGCGGATGAAGGTCCAACATGCGGATGCATTTCAATGACAAGCTTTGGTCATTCAGGATTTACAGGTACTTATGCTTGGGCTGATCCTGAAGAAGAAATTGTTTATATTTTTCTAGCAAATAGAACATACCCAAGAGCTGGAAAGAACAGATTGCTTCGCGAAAATATTAGAACAGAGATTCAGCGTTATATCTATGAAGCTATTATAGACTAGTGAACACTAATTATTAGTTAAAACCTAGTAGACTTTATTCACTAGAAAAATAAATCTTTTAACTTAGCTTCAAATACATATCAAAAAATGAAAATAGGAATTGTTTGTTATCCAACATTTGGTGGAAGCGGAGTTGTAGCCACAGAGTTGGGTTTGGAGTTGTCTAAACGTGGTCACAAAATTCATTTTATAACTTACAAACAGCCTGTGAGATTAGAATTGTTAAGTAAAAACGTTCATTTTCATGAGGTACACGTTCCTGAATATCCTCTTTTTCATTATCAACCTTATGAACTAGCTCTATCAAGTAAATTGGTAGATATGGTAAAACTGCATAAAATTGATTTATTGCATGTACATTATGCCATCCCTCATGCTTACGCGGCCTACATGGCACAGCAAATGTTAAAAGATGATGGTATTTTTATACCAATAGTTACAACATTACACGGAACGGATATAACACTTGTAGGAAGTCATCCATTTTATAAGCCAGCCGTTACTTTTAGTATCAATAAATCTAATGCTGTTACATCTGTTTCAGAAAGTTTAAAACGAGATACGCTGCGTCTTTTTAATATTAAGAATGAAATCCAGGTTGTTCCTAATTTTATTGATATAGATAAGCACCAACCAAACTTTACAGATTGTCAACGTTCCATGATGGCTAATGAAGACGAACATATTATTACACACATTAGCAATTTTCGTGAAGTCAAAAATATACCAGATGTTATAAAAGTATTTTATAATATTCAACGAGAAATCCCAGCAAAATTAATGATGGTTGGTGAAGGTCCAGAAAAAGAGCCTGCTGAAAATTTAGTAGAAGAATTAGGAATTAGTGATAAGGTAGTTTTCTTTGGTAATAGTAACGAGATAGATAGAATACTTTGTTTTAGTGATCTGTTTTTATTACCATCAGAAACTGAGAGTTTTGGTCTAGCTGCTTTAGAAGCTATGGCTTCTGGTGTACCCGTGATTTCTTCAAATTCTGGTGGTTTACCAGAAGTTAATAAAGACGGTTTTTCAGGATATTTGAGTTACGTGGGAAATATAAAGGAGATGACTGTTAATGCGTTAAGCATATTGAGAGATAAAAAGGTTTTAGATGCCTTTAAAGCTAATGCAAAGTCTCAATCCCTAAATTTTGATTTGCATGCCATAGTTCCTAAATACGAAGTTATATATAAAAAAACACTTTCTGATTATTTGGTGAAATAAAAACTTCACCTCATTTGGTTGGTTACATTTAATAAAAAAGGATGAATTTATAATTTTATAAATCCATCCTTTATTTATTAAGACCGTTTATTAAGACCGTTTATTTTAAAATTGATATCTAACACCTAGTGCAATATCAAAATCTAAATTATCATTAAAATCTCCAAAACCGAACTCTGGTCTAAAGTCAAGTGAAATTAACAACGGAATATCAAAATTATATTCTATTCCTATATCACCAGCAGCAAAGAAGAATGTTTCACTATCGTTGATTGGTGCATCAAAGTCATACGATCCAACACCGCCACCTACGCCAGCATACCAATTAAATCCGCCATCAATATTCCATACCCATTGGTAAAGCCCGGCAAATTTAAAACCATCAAAGCTGTTCCCTGTTCGCCAACCTAAATCTAGTTCTAAGCGGTTGTTACCTCCTAAGGCACGTTGGTAAGTAACTTCTGTACCAAGACCATCACTATCGCCAATTCTCAGACCAATGGCATTATCCGCTATTTCTTGAGCATTCATTAATAATATGCTGGCAAAAATCCCTAAAGTCGATAAAATTAGTTTTTTCATATTGTTTCGTTTTTTTGATTATTTCCAATAATAACGTCAAAAAATCATATTTAATTATAATTATAGGTAGTTTTATAAAAAATTATTGCAAAAAATTAATGACTGCTGAAATAAACCCTGTGTTCCCTAAATTACAAGGTGAAATCTATACAAGTCATCTAATGCGTAAAATTTATGCCACTGATGCATCAGTTTATAAAATACTTCCATATGCAGTAGCGATTCCCAAATCAATTTCAGATTTAAAGTTGCTGGTTGAGTTTGCTAACAGTAATAATACGTCGCTAATCCCTAGAACAGCTGGTACATCTCTAGCAGGGCAATGCGTTGGGGATGGAATTGTGGTAGATGTTTCAAAGTATTTCAACAAAATTATTTCTCTTGACGAAATAGCTAAAACCGTTAAGCTACAACCCGGAGTTGTAAGAGATGAATTAAATAATTACTTAAAACCATATGGACTGTTTTTTGGTCCAAACACATCAACGTCTAATCGCTGTATGATTGGCGGAATGGTAGGTAATAACTCCTCGGGTACAACATCTATTCAGTATGGTGTAACAAGAGATAAAGTATTAAGTCTTAAAACAATTTTAAGTGATGGAAGTGAGGTTGAATTTAAAAGACTTTCAAAAAAAGAATTCTACAAAAAATTAGAGCAAACGGATTTAGAGGGAGAAATTTACAATTCAATTTATACAGAATTAAATTCAGATAAAGTCCGAAACCAAATTCTATCAAATTTTCCAAAACCTGAAATACACCGAAGAAATACAGGATATGCAATTGACAAGTTAATTGAGAATGAAGTATTCTTTGAAAGTCATTCTGAAGAATTTAATATGTGCCAGTTGTTATCAGGTAGTGAAGGTACTTTAGCATTCACAACTGAGATTACATTACAGTTAGATGATTTACCGCCTTCAAAAAATGCAATGTTAGCGCTACATTTTGACAGCATTGAAAACTGTATGAAATCTGTAAAGGAGCTTATGCAGCATAATTTACATACTTGTGAAATGATGGACAATACCATCTTAAATCTCACTAAGTACAATAAAACCCAGCAACAAAACCGAAAATTTATCGTAGGAGAACCTGTTGCTATTTTAATGTGTGAGCTCAAGGCAGAAACTGAAGATGAACTTGAGAACACGATTGAAACCTTTTTAAAAACTGTTAAAAATCAAGGATTAAGTTATGCACAGCCTATTTTAAAAGATGATAATATTTTAAAGGCCTTAGAGCTCAGAAAAGCTGGATTAGGTCTTTTAGGAAATATGATTGGAGATAAAAAAGCTGTTGCATGTATCGAAGATACGGCAGTAGCTTTAGATGACTTAAGTGAATTTATTGAAGAATTCACAGCTATAATGAAAGGCTACAGTCAAAATGCAGTGTATTATGCACATGCTGGCGCAGGAGAAATTCATTTGCGGCCAATTTTAAATTTAAAAGACTCTAATGACGTTGTATTATTCCGAAAAATAACTACTGATGTTGCGCATTTGGTTAAAAAATATGATGGCTCAATGTCTGGTGAACACGGCGATGGAATTGTCAGGGCTGAATTTATTCCGCTGATGATTGGCGAGGAAAATTATCAAATTTTAAAACGAATTAAGTTGGTTTTTGACCCAAATAATATATTTAACCCAGGTAAAATTGTCAATGCTTTACCAATGGATAAAAACCTGCGGTATAAAGTTGATAGAGAAGAACCTGAAGTAAAAACTATTTTAGATTTTTCAGCATCTCAAGGTATTCTTCGTGAAGCTGAAAAGTGTAATGGGTCTGGTGATTGTAGAAAGTTACCAGAGTTTGGAGGAACCATGTGCCCAAGTTACCGCGCCACTCGAAATGAAAAAGATACCACACGTGCAAGAGCAAATGCTTTAAGGGAGTTTTTGACAAGTTCAGAAAAAGCTAATAAATTCAATCACAAAGAACTTGCAACTGTTTTCGATTTGTGCCTAAGCTGTAAAGCTTGCGCAAGCGAATGCCCTAGTAGTGTTGATGTAGCAGCTTTAAAAGCAGAGTTTCAGTATCAATACCAAAAAGCAAATAGTTTTTCTTTTAAGAATAGTTTTTTTGCAAAATCTACTAAGTATAACGAGTTAGGTTCAAAATTTTATGATTTTTCAAACCTTGTTTTTCAAAATAAATTGATGTCTTCATTGATTAAAAGACTACTAGGTATTAATACAAGGCGAAGTTTACCAAAATTTTCAAAATCTTTCGATAGTCAACTCAAAAGTTTAACTGCAACAGAAAAACCAATAAAGACTGTCTATTTCTTTGTTGACGAATTCACAAACTATCTAGAGTCTGAAATAGCTGTTGATGCTTTTATTTTACTCTCTAAGCTTAATTATAAGATAGAATACGCTAACCACTTGGAAAGTGGAAGAAGTTTTATTTCCAAAGGATTTTTAGAAGAAGCCAAAGATTTAGCTAATAAAAATGTTACTATTTTCAAAGATTTAGTTTCAGAGAGAATTCCGCTTATTGGTATTGAACCTTCAGCTATATTGACATTTAGGGACGAATACACAAAACTTGCCGATAATAAAGACGCTGCTAAAGCTCTAGCCAAAAACACTTATTTGATTGAAGAATTCCTTCAAAAAGAAATAGAACTTGGAAACATTAAACCTGAGCAGTTTACCAAAAAAGCTAAAACCATAAAATTTCATGGACACTGCTATCAAAAGGCCTTGTCAAATCAAAAATCTAGTTTTGATGTCTTAAACTTACCAACGCATTATAAAGTCACTATTATTCCAAGTGGTTGTTGTGGAATGGCAGGGAGCTTTGGTTACGAAAAAAATAAATACGACGTCAGTATGCAAATAGCAGAACAAACTTTGTTTCCTTCAGTCCGTAAAGCTCATGAAGATATTGTGATTTCCGCTAATGGAACGAGTTGTAGACATCAAATCAAGGATGGAACTGATAAAATAGCCAAACATCCTATTACAATTTTAAAAGAAGCATTACTTTAATTATTAATACATATTTCTATAAATTTTATAATGCGCTTTTTATTGTTTATATAATCAATTACATTAGCGTAAAATAAATTTTAATGGCAGGAAATTCCTTCGGAAAGTTATTTAAACTCACCACTTTTGGCGAGTCACATGGAGTTGCAATCGGTGGTATTATTGATGGTTGTCCAGCTGGTATTCAGTTAGATTTTGAGGCAATTCAGAATGAAATGAATCGTCGCAAGCCTGGTCAATCTAAAATTGTTACTCAGCGTAAAGAACCTGATACTGTAGAGTTTTACTCCGGTATATTTGAAGAAAAAACTACAGGTACGCCAATAGGTTTTGTAATTCATAATACCAATCAAAAGTCAAAAGATTATTCGCATATAAAAGATGTTTATCGTCCAAGTCATGCAGACTATACTTATGACAAAAAGTACGGCGTGCGTGATTATCGCGGTGGTGGACGCAGTTCTGCTCGTGAGACAGCAAGTCGAGTAGTAGCAGGAGCCATAGCAAAGCAGTTTTTAAATCAGATAAACATCAACGCGTTTACATCTTCAGTAGGTGATATTTTTGTAGAGAAGCCGTATCAAGAATTAGATTTTAGTAAAATTGATTCGAACATGATTCGTTGTCCTGATGAGGATACAGCTAAAAAAATGATTGCTAAAGTTCAAGAAGTTAAAAAACAAGGAGACACAATCGGCGGTACAATTACTTGTGTTATACAAAATGTACCAGCTGGATTAGGAGAGCCAGTATTTGATAAGCTTCATGCTGAATTAGGTAAAGCTATGCTCTCTATCAATGCTGTGAAGGGATTTGAATATGGTAGCGGATTCTGTGGGGCAAGAATGCAAGGAAGCGAACATAACGATAAGTTTAATGAAGACGGAAGTACGCAAACCAATTTATCTGGTGGCGTACAAGGTGGTATTTCAAACGGAATGGATATCTATTTCCGAGTCGCATTTAAACCTGTAGCAACGACGCTACAAAAACAAGAAACCATTAATAGCAAAGGTGAAACAGTAGAAATGCAGGGCAAAGGTCGTCATGACCCTTGTGTTGTGCCCCGAGCAGTGCCTATTGTTGAGGCAATGGCGGCATTAGTTATTTCAGATTATATGTTATTGAGAAGACAAGAAAAAAAAGAATGGTAATGCGAAAAATTAACTTAATATTTTTTTCTTTTTTTCTATTATGTTTTAGTTGTAATGAAAATAATGATGAAGATAAAAGTGCATTACAGCGTGTTGATTTTTTGAAGCGTAATATGATGATTCCTCTAGGTTATAACAAGATGAATGTAAAAGAGTTTTCAAAAATGATTCAGGATTCTATTTACGAAAATACTCTTTCTGATTATGACATCAAGAATATGAGACGTTTTGAAAATTTTGCAAGATATGCAGAGTTTTTTGTAGATAAAGAAGATGTATCTAACGTTATAGCTTTTCATCAAGAAAACTATATCAAAATGTCTAAAGAGGCACTTGATATTTACGTTGATATAATGGAACGCGAGTTTTTTGTTGATTATGAAGGTGATTCATTGTACGATAGTGTCAAATATAAAAAGCTGGAGAGTAAATATTCAGATTATGGCTTGGCTAACGTAGTAAAAGTAAAATATTTGCAAACCTACAATAAAGATTCTACCACCAATACTTATATGACACATTATTTAGTAAGTCATAATTTAAAATCATTTGGTGTTGTAGTTTTAAATAATAAAAACAAAGATTTTCAATATATTTTAGATACGTTTAAATTATAATATATCTGATAGTGTCATTAAATACAGTGACTGAAACAAAAACAAAAAATATGAAAAAACTCGCATTGCATTGGAAGATTATAATAGGAATGATTCTGGGAATCATTTTTGGCTTTATAATGAATGCTTATAATGGTCAAAAGTTTGTGACTGATTGGGTAGCACCATTTGGTACAATATTTATCAATCTTCTGAAGCTTATAGCTGTGCCATTAATTCTAGCGTCTTTAATCAAAGGGATTTCAGATTTAAAAGATATTTCTAAGATTCGCGATATGGGACTTAGAACTATTGGGATATATATAGCTACTACTTTAGTCGCCATAGTCATTGGACTATCAATAGTAAATTTAGTTAAACCAGGTACTGGAATGCCACAAGATACTATTGAAAAAATTAAACTCAAATACGAGAACGACGCTGGTGTTACAGATAAGCTTATGAAAGCTAGTGCACAAAAAGATGCTGGTCCATTACAGGCCTTAGTCGATATTTTTCCTAGTAATATTTTTCAATCCATGGCAGACGCTAGTATGCTCCAAGTGATATTTTTTGCGCTTTTTGTAGGTATTTGTTTGTTATTGATAGGAGAGAAAAAGGCGAAACCCATGATTGATATTTTCGACTCACTTAATGAAGTCGTTATGAAAATGGTAGATTTAATAATGTTGTTTGCGCCATATGCTGTTTTTGCATTGATGGCTAATGTGATTATCGCTTTTGATGATACTACGATACTTGCAAAACTATTACAATATGCATTCTGTGTTGTAGGTGGGCTGCTACTCATGATAGGTTTCTATATGATGTTAGTTAAGATTTACGGTAAAAAATCACCAATGTGGTTTTTAAATAAAATTAGTCCAGCACAGTTATTGGCTTTTTCAACAAGTAGTAGTGCAGCAACTTTACCTGTAACAATGGAGCGTGTTGAGGAGCATTTAGGTGTAGACAAAGAGGTTTCAGGATTTGTTTTACCTGTCGGAGCTACTGTAAATATGGATGGAACAAGCTTATACCAAGGTATTGCAGCCGTGTTTATTATGCAAGTGATTTGGCCAGAAGGGTTAACGTTTTCCAATCAGTTGGTTATTATATTAACCGCATTATTAGCTTCAATTGGTTCTGCAGCAGTACCAAGTGCAGGTATGGTGATGCTAGTTATAGTATTAGAATCTATAGGTTTTCCGCCAGAATTATTACCAATTGGATTAGCACTAATTTTTGCTGTAGACAGACCCTTAGATATGTGCAGAACTGTTGTGAATGTTACAGGAGATGCAACTGTTTCAATGTTAGTGGCAAAATCTTTGGGTAAACTTCACGACCCAAAGCCTAAAGAATGGGATGATAATTATGAAGCTGTGAAATAATTTGATAAAAACTTTAAAATTTTTATATTCAGTATATAAAAAACTAACCAAATATGAATGTTTGTTTTATCATGTATCCTTGGGAAAAAATAGACCCAGAAAACGATACAAGTCTAGCCTTAATAAAAGAATGTGTGAAACGTGGGCATGGAGTAGCTATGTGTACACCTGCCAATTTAACTATTCGTGATAGTGTTACAAATGCGTTTTGCATTGTTATAGGTCGTATGGAAAAAGTACCTTCAACGTTAAAGGCATTTTATAACAAAGCAAAATTGCGTGAAGAAATGTTACCCTTAGCTGGGTTTGATGCCATATTTTTTAGAGCAAACCCACCATTAGACCCGTTAATGCTTAATTTTTTAGATTCTGTAAAGGATGATGTTTTTATCGTAAACTCTCTGCAAGGTATGCGTGAAGCGAATAATAAACTATATACTGCTGCATTTGGAGACGCACATAGCAATATCATTCCTAACACTCACGTATCCAAAAATAAGAATTACTTGATTCAACAGATTAAAGACTCTGAATCAGATAAGATGATATTAAAACCCTTAAATGGGTTTGGTGGTTCTGGTGTAATTCTGATTGAAAAATCGGCGATGAACAATATCAACTCACTACTTGATTTTTACATCAGTGCTGGTGATGGAGAATCTAATTATGTGATTTTACAAGATTACATCGAAGGTGCTGACAAAGGCGATGTGCGTATCCTTTTATTAAACGGAGAGCCAGTAGGCGCTATGAAGCGTGTTCCTGGTAATGATGATCACCGTTCTAATGTTTCTGCTGGCGGTTCGATACAAAAACATACGTTAACCAAAGAAGAAAAAGCATTGTGTAGACAAATTGGACCAAAACTAGTTAAAGATGGTTTGTATTTTGTTGGGATTGATGTCATTGGAGGAAAATTGGTAGAAGTCAACGTAATGTCTCCAGGAGGTATCACATACATCAATAAGGTCTATAAAAATAAGCGTAAGGTAGAAGAGAAAGTTGTTGATTTCCTTGAAAGTAAAGTACTTGACAATTTAGAGGCTTTTAATAGAAGAACACGCCTAAGGAAGGCTGTTGAAGAAGCATAGAATCTATTGATATGCTTCAAATTGAAACACCACTAGTTTCTGTAGATTGGCTTCATAAAAATATTGAAGCAGAGAATTTAATAGTCATGGATGCCACGATTCCTAAAGTTAGTGGTTTATGTTTTGAGAAAACTCAGTCTTACATTCCAAAATCACAGTTTTTTGATATGAAGAAAAAATTTAGTGATACTTCTGCAGAATTCCCAAATACAATTCCAAGCAAATCTCAATTTGAAGCTGAAGCACAACAGTTAGGGATTAATAATAATAGTGCCATAGTCGTTTACGATCAACATGGTATTTACTCTAGTGCTAGAGCTTGGTGGCTGTTTAGATATTTTGGACATAACAACGTAGCCGTTTTAGATGGTGGTCTACGGCAGTGGATTAAAAAAGACTTTTCTACTACTGATACTTATATTAATCAGACTGTTAAAGGTAATTTTAAAGCTACAATACACTCAGAATTAATAACTAATTATGAAGGTATACAAGCACTTTCAAAATCAAAAGAAACATTAATTCTGGATGCACGTTCATCTAAACGATTTTCTGGTGAAACGCCAGAACCTCGCAAAGGCTTACGAAGTGGAACAATTCCAAATTCAGTAAATTTACCTTATACTGAATTATTCAACGGTAATACATTAAAATCCAAACAAGAGTTAAAGTCAATTTTTTATAAATTAGTAAACCATCAAGACAAGTTAGTCTTTAGCTGTGGTTCAGGTATAACGGCTTGTAATTTAGTATTAGCAGCTTCTGTTTCAGGCTATAAAAACATAACAGTTTATGATGGTTCTTGGACAGAATACGGAACGTTGACTCATTATGCTATGGATACACCAAATTGGACAAAGGATGAATTGATGGCTTATATATTGTTATACGCAGCACATTCTGACTTTAAAGAAGATAATCATGAACGTAATGTTATTATTTCAAAAGTAGATATGATAACATTTCAAAAAATTCATAAAGAGTTTTCAGAGGATAATGATTTTCAAAGTATTCAAAAAATAATAACTTCTGTTAATGCACATAACTATTCTAGTCAAAATATCGACCAATTGCTAGCTGATATTAAAGGCCTTTTTTTTGCTGATGGCAATTTTGATGTTAAAGAGCACGCAATGCTTCTGTTTTTAAAACGTATTTTAAAATAGACTTTCATGGAGAGACTTTCCGTTTCTGAAATTATTCAGAACATAAAATCTGAAAATTGTTTTCACGCCGTAGCTGAAGACTATTCATTTACTATTAAAATTGAAGAATATGTTCATTATGCCTGTGGTGCAGTGCATAATGGGCATCAGTTTAGAAAAGAGCTTTGGGACAATTGCTTACATTCTGAATATGACCGTTGGTATGAAGAAGATCCAGAGACTAAAACTATGGTGGCTTCTCATCCAATAGTTATTGGCGGTTGCGATTCTCGTTTCGAATATGACTTAAATCGTTCTCCTGAAGATGCAGTTTTTGAAACTGCTTGGGGTAAACAATTATGGAAATCACCATTAGAAGTATCTCAAAAGGAAAAAAGTCAACAAAAACATGCTAATTTTTATAAAGTTGTAGAGGCACTTATCGCTAAGCTTGAAGAAAAATTTGGCATTTGTATCGTTTATGACATGCATAGTTACAATTGGCAACGTTGGGATAGGGAAGTGCCTACTTGGAATCTAGGTACATCAAATATTGATAATGAGCGTTTTGAAGCTTGTGTTGGAGATTGGCGAAAAGCATTGGCTTCGATTGAGTTACCTTATGGTATTAAAAGAACTTCGAAAATTAATGATGTGTTTCAAGGAAATGGTTATTTCTTGAAATTCATTACCCAGAATTTTAAAAATACTTTAGTTTTGGCAACCGAAATTGCAAAGGTGTATTGTGATGAGTATAATCGAATTATATATCCTGAAGTTGTCACTGCAGTAGAGCATCAACTTAAAGATTTGCTCCCAAAACATGCCGATGATTTCTACAAAAGATTTTCTAGTTAATGATTAATATAAAAAACAAATCTGAATTCCAAGATATTTTTGAAATTGATGCTAATCTAGACAGGTTAGTTAAAAACATCGAATTACTCAATTATATAAACCCAATGAATATATCGGCTGAGAAGAAGAAATTCTATTCAGCAAAGTATAATTACGAGCCAGAATTTAAATACCCGAAAATTAAGTTTAACGGTTACAAGTTACATCGCTTGTTTTTCTCACAACGTTTAGAGCGTATAGAAGATAATGATATTCGTCAGTTATACGAAGATATTATTTATGAATATTCGGGGTTAATAGAATGTATTGAAACTATTGGTCAAGGCAGGAAATTTTATTATAACAGTCTAAAAAGTTTTGGTACACCGACTGAACGTGATATAGAAAATGCGAAATTTATTCTAAGATTTGACGATACGGATACAGTAGATTTAGAATCTATTTATGATGTTGAATATGCCAGAGCTTACTTTGAAGACTATTCTAAACGTTACAATTTTAATTATAATATAAAGATTAGTAATAATCTTTCTGCTGCTGCTATGGTGTTAAACAATACACAGACTTTAGTTCTTAAGAAGAACCATAAGTATAGTAAAAATCAGCTTCAAGTGCTCGCAAACCACGAAATAGGAGTACACATGGTAACAACATTTAACGGACTATCACAGCCATTAAAGTTATTTTCTAATGGCTTTCCTAATAATGTTGAAACCCAAGAGGGTTTAGCCGTTTATGCCGAATATATGAGTAATTCATTAACTATGTATCGCCTACGCGAGTTGGCATTTAGAGTCATAGCAGCGGATAGTTTGGGTAAAGGTTATAGTTTTTCAGATACGTTTGATTTGCTTTACAGGCAGTACAAAGTTGAACGAGATAAAGCGTTTAGTATTACCCAGCGTATTCATCGTGGTGGAGGATTTACAAAAGACTTTCTTTACTTAACGGGACTACGGAATGTCTATAAATATGCCAAAAGTGACAAGAATTTAGGGAAATTATTAATGGGTAAGGTTTGTATGTCATACGCGCCAACCATTGACAAGCTCTTAGATTTGGGCTTAGCAATACCACCAATTCATTATACTGATGCTTATACCGAAAATAATAACTCTAATCCTAATTTAGATTTTATTCTTAGTGGTTTGAAATAAAAACCCCAAAGCCAGATTTTTAGGTCTATCATTATCATAATGAAACTTACAATTGGGTAGACTTGCCGTTTCGTAAGAGTTTGATTCGTTCCCAACTAACAGAAGTAGGGCTCAAACTAACATAATCTTGCTTTGAGGTTTCAAATTAACCAACCAACAACTATTAAACTCTATCTAAAATTATAGGAATCAATATGTTTTAAAAAGTGAAATTGAGTATAAGTAGCTATAAGTTTAGTGAAATACCCTTTTGAATGTGTAAACACTTAATCTAAAAATTTAGCTTTCAATTCTGGTGTAGGAATCATACAAGCATCTTTCTTTCCATACCATCTGTATCTATTTTTAGCGATAAAATCGTAGACCCAATTTCTAATGAATGCTGGAATAATTGAAAATACTGATAATACTTTAACAGGAAATGTCAATGATTTAGAAACTCTTAAGGCTGCCGTAGATTTACTATAAATTTTATGAGTCAAAGGATTGTAAAGAAGAATTGAATCAGTTTTCGAGGTATCTACATTGAAATCTTCAATAATTTGTTCTCCTATTTTACTTTGTAAAGGCGCAAATAGAAACGTATCTTTTTTATCACGTTTTATAACGTATAAAACACTACTATTACAAAGGTTACAAACCCCGTCAAAGAGTATCAATTGCTTATTTTTTGGTACGTTAACAATCATTTTTTAGCTTCAACGAGTTCTAACAAATCAATACTAACATTAGTTGTAAATAAGCCATAGTTTACCGTAGCTTTATTCTTTTCTATACCGTCAATTGATCCAACAGCTCGACCATCATGCATACGTACACGGTCTCCAATTTTTAGTACAGGTTTAGGTGGTGCAGGCTTTTCTTTTTCCTTTTGCTTTGCCGCTTTTTTCTTTTTACGAATAACTTCTACTTTCTTTTCCGCTTCCTTTTTTATTTGCGCTTCTTTAGCCTTTTCTGCTCTTTTTTGTTTTGCAGAAATTTTCTTCTTCTTAGAGTTTTCTATTTGAACGAGTCTGAATAACTCCGACATTAATTCTCGTTTTATATTATTATTCTGAAATTTATCTGCCAAGTCATTGACTTTTTGGCCGAGATAAATTAAGCGCTGATTACTATCGTACAATTCTTGATAGCTTTCCAATTTCTTCTGCACCTTTTGGTTGATTTCCTCAAGCTTATCGGCTTCAGATTGCTTTTTCTTTTCGTTGGCTTTAAGAGATTGTTCTGTTTTTTCGAGTCGACTTCTTTGTTTTTGAAGTTTAGCAATAGTTGCATCAAAGCGAACTTTTCCACGTTCTATTTTTTTCTTTGCTTTATTGATTAAGCTATATGGAATTCCGTTTTTCAGAGCAACTTCAAACGTAAAGGAACTTCCGGCTTGGCCAATAACTAGCTTATAAATTGGTTCTAGTGTACGTTCGTTAAATAACATATTAGCATTACGCATGTAGGGTAATTCGTTGGCTAAAAGCTTCAAATTACTGTAATGCGTTGTGATTATCCCAAAAGCTTTTCGGTCGTAGAATACTTCTAGAAACGATTCAGCCAAAGAACCACCTAATTCTGGATCAGAACCTGTTCCGAATTCATCAATTAGGAATAAGGTATTCTTATTACACTTTCTCAAAAAGTAATTCATCTGCTTCAAACGATAGCTATATGTGCTCAAATGATTTTCTATAGATTGATTATCGCCAATATCGCTCAAAACTCTGTCAAATAAACACATCGTACTGCGTTCGTGTACAGGAACTAAAAGGCCACTTTGTAGCATAACTTGCAATAAACCAACAGTTTTAAGCGTGATACTTTTTCCACCTGCATTTGGCCCAGAAATGACTATGATTCGGGCTCCATCTTCCAAACTTATAGTTTGAGGAAATGTTTTTTTACCTTTTTCTTTATTAGTTAAATAGAGTAGTGGGTGATAGGCATCACGAAGATGTATTTTATGTTCATCAGAAATTTCAGGTAAAATAGCGTTCATGCTTTGCGCATATTTAGCTTTTGCTGAAATAACATCAATCTGAATTAAAAAATTCTGATATTGATTTAACAAAGGCAAAAACAAACGAATGTAGCCCGTCAGTTCTTTAAGGATTTTTATGACTTCTTCCTGCTCTTCATAAACTAAATTATTGAGTTCTCTGGAATATTGAAGCGTCGTTTCAGGCTCAATGTATACGATACTTCCTGTTTTACTGCCACCCATTATAGCACCTTTTACTTTACGGCGATACATGGATTTAACGGCTAAAACACGTTTATTTTCTACAACAGATTCACGAATATCATCTAAATACTCAAGATTATGATACTTACTTAATGCTGAAGCAAAACTGGTATTTATTTTGGTGCGTAATTGACCAATAGATTTTCTAATACTCGCTAGAGCAGGTGAGGCATTATCTTTTATATCTCCAAAACGGTCAACCACAGCATCGACTTGTTCTATTATTGCTGTAGTGTGTTCTATGGGTGCTGATAGTTCATATAAATTGATATAATATTCTTTGAATTTTTTTAGAAATTTAAGAATTGTATTAACTGTCAACGATGTACTGACAATCTTTTGTAAGTTTGGAACTTCTAAATAAGTATTCTCAATCTCTAAAAGTTTGATTTCTTTAGTTAATGCTTCAAAACCATGATTAGGAATACGGTTATCGCTATCAAAAGATGATAGATATTCATTTGTATAGACCAATTCTCTTTTTAGAATTTTAGCAGAGCTAAAAGGTAGAATTTTAAGCGCAGCGTCTTTTCCTAAATTGGTAATACAATGTTCACTCAATTGCAATTGTACAGTACTAAACTCTAAATCGTCTAAGGTTTTTTGGTGAATATTTATGGTTCTCTCCTTACTCAAAGTATTATCTGTTTTAATACGAATGCAAATTTAAGTCAATTCAACATTTGCACCTAATCAGGGCAAACGCATCATAATTTGAGTATTTTTAGCATATATTGATTATTGATAGCCGCTTTTAGTCTTCTGCTTTTAATACCCACTTTAGCTTTGATATCTTTTTTAAGAAGATTTAAAGCGATT
>NZ_JABDQL010000139.1 GCF_013042245.1 Winogradskyella sp.
TACTTGAGCGGATTAAGAATAATAATCAACGCCTAAAGGAGTTTGCATTATATGCCATTACAGGGCAATCCGCTTGGGAATTATGGAGAACAAGTACTAATTCAGTCATATATTAGAATATAGCCTTATTAAATAATGGTTTGGATGTTAATGAAAAATCTAATGGAATGATGCCTATTCATTATGCAGCAAGATATAATAGAGTAGAGGTTATTAAGGTATTAATCACAGCTGGTTCTAAAATCCATGCTACTTGCGATAAAGGTTTAACTGCAGTAAGCCATGCAGAAAAAACAAACGCTGCAGAAGCTGCACAGTTTCTTAAGCGTTTTAAGAAATAAAGTATCTAAATAAGATAATTTTATTTGAGTTAGTTAGTTAGTTAAAAAAGCATCCGTTTTAGGATGCTTTTTTGTGTTTAGAAATAGTTTCTCTTATTTTTTTAATTCTGTTTTCAGGGTCTGGATGTGTGCTTTGAAATTTAGCTTGTCTATTTGGTCCTGCAGCATTTTTTAAGATTTGCATAACACCAATCATTTCTTTAGGATTAAAGCTAGCTTTAATCCTAAAGAAAACACCAAGCTCGTCATTTTCTAACTCATCATTTCTACCATTAGCTTATAATTTGCCTTGTCCGTATTGTTGGGCTACAGCTCCCATGTCTACGGCGACAGCACCCATAACTAAAGTTTGCCAAAACTTAGAATCTGTAATACGTTCGTTTTAATGTTTTTCTAGAACATGACCGATTTCGTGCCCTAGTACACCTGCAAGTAGATCTTTGTTTTCGAGTTTAGAAAACAGTGCATAGGTTATATAGCATTGCCCAATAGGAAGTGCACATACGTTGATAGTTCTATCATCAGCTAGTAAATGAAAATCGTATTTATAAGGTGTGTTTTTTGCAATACTATTATTAACGAGTTTTTGACCAACTTGGTCTATAAGCGCTTGATATCTCTTGTCTAGATGTAAGCTACCGTGCTGTTGTGCCATGACAGGAGCACTTTGTAAGCTAATAGCAATTTCTTGTTCTGGTGATAATGATATAGCTTGTGTTCTTCCAGTGTAAGGGTTTGTTTCTTGTTGACTGCAACGTCTTAAAAAGGAAAATACGACAACAGCCAAACCTATTAATAATCAGACTTTAAAATTTACTCTTCTCATCTTGAAATGATTTAGTATTCCAAAATACGAAAAGGTGATGAAGTTTTTATTTGATTTTTTTTACTTAGTAATTTAAGTAAAGCCAACCAGTTGTAGTTTTGTTAGAAGGTTTAAGTTCTAAAGTGTAGAAATAAGTACCTGCAGGGAGCTTTTGATTTCGTCTTACAACTCTTCCAGCATTAGAAGTTCCATCCCAATCATTTTGATAGTTGGATGCGTCATAAACAATATTTCCCCAGCGATTATATATTTTGAGTTCATTCTCGAAGTTCTCTATACCTTTTATCACAAATGTTTCGTTAGTGCCATCTCCATTAGGTGAGAATAGGTTATATATTTCCAACTCATCTTCGGTAACTAATGAGCCAAAGGTGAGGATTTCATAATCTAAAGGATTAAATAAGAAAGAATCGATAGTGCCTTCGGTAAGAGTACCTGTAACATTAGAGTTACCTAAATCTTTCCATTCCTGATCAGCGATATGCCATCCAACAACGCGAAGACTCAATAAATCTGGGACCAGAATATCTATATCACTATCACTATCCCAAGTGAGTGTTACAAAGGAATTATCTGGGCCATCAAAATCCCAAAATTCTAGGATGCTTACTTCATCTATAATAGATTCTATACTATTTGTATTAAAACTAGTAGTAAATATTGAAGGAAAATTTGGGTCTTCATTAAAATAAGCTGCTTTAATAATAGTGTTAGGTATGTTGTTTGTTGTTATTAAGGGACGCAGCTTATCATCATCACCTATAGGAAAACTAAACTCTATATTACCATTAAAACTAGCATAACCATCAGTGTTTTTTATATTTTCTTCTATGACATAAAAGGCATTCTCTAAGTAGTCTAGAGATATGTTAGGGGTGTTTCTTGGTGTAATAATATCTCCATTTATATAAGCAAGGCTATTGGCAACTTCGGTATTGATATCTAGAAATAAATGATTTACAACATCAACTTCTACATCAAAAAAACGGGGTATTTCTGTTCCTGAAATTGACAACGGGTTATTTGTGTTGTAAAATCCTGCTAAACCCAGATTTTGATTAAAAGTACCGTTATTTATTAAATCAATGTGGAATCCTATTTCACCATTTTGGTGAATTTGAATATTACCAGAGTTTTGTAAAGCTTGTTGTGAAAAACAAACATTAGATATTAATAATATGAAAATATAGTTTTTCATACATTATCTGTACGCTGTAAATAAAACAACTAAATCTTCATTTTGAACATCATCAGGTCTAACTCTCACTACTAAATTAGTGCTAGTTGTACTTGCCGAGACTGTACCATTAATGTAAGTTGCTGTTAGGTTAAAACCAGATGACGTAAAACCTCCAAATGAAGCTCTAATAATCCCTAGACTATCTCCATTTTGATTTCCAAATCTTACACCAATACAATTTGTACGACTTGCGTATCGTGATATATCATTAATGGAGTTACCGTGTCCGCCAACATAAATGACTTGTTGGGTTGTAGTCCCATCATTATTGGCTCTTGCAAAACCATTCATGGTACCAAAAGAATTATAAATACCTCTAGCGTTATTACCAATACTAGCACCTGCATCAGCGCCTGTATCTTCTGTGCCAATGTCTAAAGATTCTACATTAGCGTGAGCAACAAAAGTTACTTGACTAGGCTGAAAGGGAATACCAGTAACTGAAACTGGACCGCTTCCGCTTATTATAAAAAACCCAGTATATACGTTAGTCGAATTAGCTATCCAATTTGTACCGTCATAAGTTTTAGTTACTGAGGTTGTACCACTAGTATCATACCATGTATCTCCTTCAACAGGGTTTGTTGGAGCTGTATTTGATGTTGTTACACTATTATTATTTATAGTCTCTATGGTTCCCTTATTATCAATAACCCTAATTTCTTGAGATAAAGAACTAAAAATCGAAAAAATAATCATAATTGAGCTAAATAAAATGCTCCTTGGAATTGTATTATATATTTTTTGATTAATTCTTTTCAAGTTTATAAAAATTGAATTAGATTTTGGTTATACCAATGTTGCTAAAATTAGAATTTAAAGTGCTACCAGCATTCAATACATAACGTATTTTTACAATATCGTTTGCATTAAGTTGGTACATCAGTGTACCAGTTGTTCCCCAATAATCTCTAGCAGGCAATGATGCAAATCCTCTAGATAAATAACCTACCCTTATTCCATTAACAAAAACACCTAGTATATATTTTGTATCGCCCGCTGGCATGTTAGTGGCGGATAATTCACCACTAATAAGATAATTACCTGTCTCTATAATAGTAATTTCTGACGTCCCAGTAACGCTATATAACCCCGGATTGTTAGTAACTAGATTTGCTGCGGTCAATGGCAAGTCAAAAAAAGTATTAGTAGCATTTGGTAGGCTACCTCCGTTTCTGTTGAGTATTATTGTTTTGCTCAAGTTTCCGGGTATAGGCTCCCAATCACTACTGCTTTCAACCCAGATTTTAACAATAATTGGTGTTGTATTTGTATCGTACCAAACATCACCTTCTATTGGATTTGTTGGCGCCGTTGCATCTACGGTAACTTGATTATTCCGTATTGTTTGTATAGTTCCCTTGTTGTCAATAACCCTAATTTCTTGAGCATTGGCTGTATAAAAAACAGCCAATGTCAAGATTAGAATTATATAATTAGTTTTGTTAAACAAGGGATTAAGTATTTGTATTATTTAACAAATTGAACTTCTATAACATCACCAGCTAAAACAGCCCAATCGTTAGGTGCTAAACCAGTTGGATCTAATGTAACAGTAGAGCCGGATACGGTATAATCTACATTTGCTACTAATTTAGCACCGTTTCGGTACACATATACTTGTTCAAATGCTGGTAACACAGGAGCTCCTGTTAATGCATAAGCCGTTTGCCCAGCAGTTGCAGTAAATGCTTCTTGACCACTTTGAATTAAATCTGTTGCAGCAAGTTTTCTAAGTTCTCCAGTAGCTTCATCACGTACTATTAAGGTCCATCCTGTTGCTGTTGTAGTTCCTGGTTGTGCATTGTCTCCGTCTATTGCATTTACAGATGCAGCACCAGTTTCTAATGATAATCCGTCTAATGCAAAAATATTTCCGTCAGCAGTTATGTAAGTGTCATCAGTTAATGTACCACCTAATTGCCATGTAGAAACATATCCACCATCTGGAGTAGCATCAGTTAAAAGTGTAAGACCATTTTTGACTTGAAGAAATTTCTTAGTTCCTTTATTGTCAATCACTCTAATTGTTCCGTCCAGAACACTTGATTGACTTACGTCTTCTCCCTTACCAACATTGCCAGTAGTTTGTTGTGCATTACCCAGGCTAAAGGTTAATATAGCTACTAATGCTAATCCTAATTTTAAAAAATTTGTTTTCATGTTTACTTGTTTTAATTATTAATTTCTGATTTATTTAATTTAATTGTACGATTCGTATTTCATCACCTGCAAAGCATGCAGCTTCAGGTTCGACTTCTATGGTTGTTGTGTTTACTATGGTAAAAGCAATCCTAACACCATTTCTATAAACATCTATTTTATTAATATCAATGGCGTTAAGCGGAGATGCAAATTGAGACTGGCCCTCGGTAGCAATAATAACAACTTGTTGTTGTTGCACTAAATTTGTTGCGGATACTTTTTTTAATTCTCCGGTAGTATCATCTACTACAACAATACTATTTGTACCATCTAAAGTTGTGTCTTCTAGACCTTGTAATGCAAGTGTATTTGTGCTGTCTGTTGTTATAATAGTGGGACTTATTAAAGCGCCACCAAGCTGTATGGTATTCGCCGAGATTGTTAGTCCATTATCAGCAGTTAAAGATTGGTTTAAAAGTATCCAGTTAGTACCATCATAAGTGTATAAATCGCCATTGGTATCATCGACATAGATATCTCCAGCAATAGGATTGTTTATGGATGCATCTGGAGGTCCATTTCCGCGACGAGGATTAATATTTATAGGAAGCCATTCAGTACCGTTCCATATACTAGCTATGTTGTTGCTGGGATTAAACCAATAATCACCAATTTCATTATTTGTAGGAGCAGTGCTAGTAACGTTTATTAATGGCTCATCACAAAGGTTTTTCCAATTAACGCCATCAAAAGCAAAAATACACTCTAGGTCTATGTTATAGACTAAAGCACCTGGTAAAGGGATAAGCGCATTTATTTGTGTATTTGTAAGTCTTGTAAGAACAAAAACTTTGTTGTTACTTTCTAATTCTAAGACAGAATTTGGGTCAATGAGAGATGGGTTGTCACCAATTTTGACTTGTGAGAAAGACAATACAGGTATAAGAACCAATAAAATTAAAACGACCGATATTTTAAATTTATTTGACAATTTAACTATTGGGGATATATAGTGTTTTGGCAAAAGTAAAAAAATTATAAACAAAAATATAATTACCTCTGGTTATTAATAGAATTAATATTCTAGAACCTTAATAAAACTGATTAACTGAAATTAACACCGATTAAACGTAATAAGTGTTTAGAATTTGAATTTTAATTTTTTTTTGCAAAAATAAATATCAAATTTATAATTGAATATTAGGTCCTAGGTTCAATTAGCAAATGCAATCAACATGTTGATTTTAGAGAATTATCAGAAGCGACAATTAAAAAAATACTACCAGATTAAAATACTTATGGAATTTTTATTTAAAATTATTGATAAAACCCGTTGTGCATTTTGAGCTTTTAAGTGCAAAAAAAAATCGTCAATTCGAGTTTCTTTCAAAGGAAAAAGTATCGAGAATAAGATTTTTTGACATTGAAATTCTTGTTTTCGATACAATTTTTCCAGTTTTTGACTGGAAAAACCACTCTAACTGACAAATTTCAATCAAAATGCATAACGGGTTGATAAAACTAAAATACATCAAGTTATACCTCTTGTTTACAAATTGAACGTAGGGCGTGTAACTGAGATTCTTTTAAAAGAAAGATTTCTAGAGGTGATAGAGCAAAATTACAAATGTGCTGTAGTCTTTGATAAAGATAAACTTATTGGTGTTACAGGGCTTTGGTTTTGTACAAGACATTATGTTGGTAAATCTGTAGAATTAGACCATGTATACATATCAGAGGAATATAGAGGTATGGGATTAGGTAAGCAATTTATGGATTGGATTAATAGGTATTGTCAGTCTAAAGGTTGTAATTCTTTATAACTTAATACGTATGTAAATAATTATCCTTCACACAAATTTTACTGTAATGAAGGTATGGAAATATGGGGCTATCATTTTTTTAAGCACTTATAGTTATTTTAAGAATGTTAAATCTGTGTTAGTTGTTATCTCATATGGAGCTTTATCATAGCTAAAGACCCTAGCATCTAACTTTCCCCTTAAGGTTATCGATTTATTTTTTATTTCAATCCAACTCCCTTCTCTTAAACCAATCACAGGTTGAGTGTTAAACTGGTGAAACTCTTTTATTCGTGTCTCGCGAGTTTCTCCCATATGCGTACTTCCATTTATAGGGTCTAAATAATGTGGATTAATATTAAAAGGTACAATACCTAAAGTCTTAAAACTTGGGGGATATACAATAGGCATATCATTAGTTGTGTTTATTGTTAGGCCACAAATATTACTACCAGCACTTGTTCCCAAATATGGCGTGCCATTTTCAATAGCCTCTTTTAGAGGTTTAATTATCTTGTTTTTATAGAGTTGGTTTACCAAAACAAAGGTATTGCCACCACCAGTAAATATGCCTTTTGTTTTTGTAATAGCCTCGACCGGATTTTTATATTCATGCAACCCAATAATCTTAATATTTATTTTAGCAAAAGCTTTTTTAGCTATGGCTGTATATTCATCATGCGAAATTCCTCCAGGTCTAGCATAAGGTATAAAAATAATTTCGGACACGCCTTTAAAGTGGGTTTCTAATATTGGGGTTAAGTATTCCAGATATCCACTGCCGTGTATTGTAGAGGTGCTTGCAATTATAGCTGATTTCAAATTGTATCTTTTTATTTATACTTTATTTAACGTAAAAATATAGTATTAAGAGGTGAATATGTTTCATTTTTGTATAGATGCTAACTATCATAAGCTAAAATACACCTGATTTTCTGTATTTTCGAGCGTGGTCACAGAGCGTGGTCACAGAGCGTAGTCGAAGTGTAATCGAAGTGTAGTCGAGAAACCGTAAGGTTCAGCGTAGCTAAATATAAGCACTTGATTTTAATACATTTAGATTTTAGTTTATGCTGGGCACAGTCGAAGTCCTCAATGCTAGAGATTAAATTAAAATCAATTTATGACATATTACGGACATTCAATTTTCATTTTTAAAATAAATTAAAAAAAAAATTCAATATGAAAAAATTACTACTTACATCACTTCTATTAATTTCAGTTTTTGCTTCTGCTCAAATAAACCGTGTAGAGATTGACGGTAGAATTGTAGTTGAAGGTGATGACCTTAAAGACATTGCCGTTTTTAATAAAACTTCACTACAAGGAACCACTACTGATGCTTATGGTAAGTTTACGATAGCCGTAAGGGTTTATGATACAATCCAGGTAAGGGCGTTACAGTATCAAAATTTTGACGTGGTTATTAGTCGAAAAATTATTGAGAGCAAAAGATTAAATATTTTTTTAATTCAACAAATTAATAAATTAGATGAAATTGTCCTTAGTGCAAGTAAATTAACGGGGGAGATTGAAACGGATTTAAAGTCTGTAAAGACATTTACTCCAAAAATGGATGCTATTTATTTTGGGATAAAGCGAGAAATTGAGCTTACTGAAAGCCGTCCTGACTTAATAAGAGATGATATAAATTTAACCAATGCTACATCGTTAAACAAACCTTTGGTTAATGGTCTTAATTTAGTCAATGTCGTTGATCAATTATTGTTACCGTTATTTCGCTCCGAAGTTAAAGACAAAAAGAAAGCGGGTATACCAGAAGTACCTGTAGAGGATATTAAATACTATTTTGGTTCAGAATTTTTATCAGATAATTTTGGTATTCCAAAGCATCGTGTCGAGGAATTCATTAGATATGTGGAACGTGAAGATTTCGATTTTACCTTACTCAATTACGGAAGAGAGTTAGAGTTTTTAGAGCTACTCAATCAAAAAAGTATTAGTTTTTTAAATCAAAAAAAGAAATCAAACGATTAGTTGTATTAGTCATTTAACAAAATTTTACCACCCACTTATTATCTTTTTAAGATTTCAACAACGACTTTTATAACATAGATTAATACCCAACCATGAGAGTCATTTCTGTATTTATAGCTATTTTTTTGAGTGTATTTTTGCATTCGCAGGAGATAGTGCGTGTAGAGATAAATGGTCGTATTAATATTGAAACTAATGAAAAAGAAGGTATAACAGTTTATAACCAAAGTTCCAAAAATGGTGTAACAACAGATGAAAATGGCATCTTTAGGATTGAAGTGGCAGAAAATGACGTTTTAGAATTTGGAGCTTTGCAATTCAAAGATTTTACTATAGTTATTGATGAGCGAATTATAAAATCGCGTCAGGTATCCGTACGTTTGGTTGAAGATATTAATAAGCTAGACGAAGTCATTGTTTTACCTTACGATTTATCAGGTAATTTATCTGTAGATACAGAAGCAGTAAGAACCTATAATGTAGAAATGTCTCAAGTTTTTAAAGGTGAAGAAGATTTTGATGACTACAAATTTTCGGCAGATAATAAAACTAAGATTGATGATCCTCTGTTAGATGAAAATAGATTTAGAAACGGTCTTAATATGGTAAACATCTTTAGACTATTTGTAAAGCCAAAAGATAAACCTAAGACAAAAGCAGAAGAACTTCAAGAACTTATAAGTCCTATTGAAGAGCGTTACAATACTAAATTTCTAAAAGAAAATTTTAAAATCCCAACAGATTTAGCAGAAGCCTTTATCGATTTTGTTGAAGACAAAGGCTATGAGAAAGAGCTACTAAACAGAAAAAATGAAATTTATCTTATTCAGTTTCTTCAAAAACAAAGTCAGTTATTTCTACTTGCACAACAGTGAGAATTATAAAGCTTATATTTTTTGGTATCTGTTTAACTTCTAGCCTTGTTGCTTCTGCACAGCTTATAGAGTTAAAAGGAAAAGTTATAGGTGTAGGACGTGATGAGGGTTTACATATCTTAAATAAAACAGCCTTAAAGTACAATATAACAGATGAAAATGGGTATTTTGAAATTCCTGCAAAAGTGAATGATACCGTAGTTTTTTCCGGGCTTACTTATAAATTAAAAGAAGTTGTTATTACCAAAACAATGATCTCAAAAAATAAAATGGAAGTCTATCTTACCGAAAATATTACTCAATTAGACCAAGTTACTGTGGGTAAAATTTTAACTGGAGATATAGATTCAGATTTAAGAAATCTTGATATTGAAACCCCCATAAACTTTTACGATTTAGGCATTCTAGGATATACAGGTAAACCAAAAACATTAAGCGAACGTAAGCTTATTTCAGCAACATCTGGTGGTGGAATTCCGTTAGTTGGTCTTATTAATGCAATTACAGGAAAAACAAAAGAACTCAAAGAAAGAATAGCATTAGATAAAGACATCAATTGTGTAGAAAAGCTAAAAGTATCCTATAAAGATTTAATTTTTGAGGATGAAAACTTGCCTGAAGAATTACAAAATAGATTCTTTAATTATATCATAGATAGCGAAAATCTGCAAAAGGCATGCTATTCGTCTAATGTGTTGTCGTCAATAACGTTTCTAAAAGAAGAGCTTAAATTATTTAAAACTCAGTTAACTTTAGATGCTAAAGAAGATTAAGATACTTGTTTTTCTATTAGGTCTTCTGTCAGCAAATGGTAATGCACAATTAGAGAATCTTAAAGGCGTAGTTATTGCGTCTGGAGATGTTGAAGGTATTCATATACTTAACAAATCTTCAGTAAAATATACAGTTACAGACACAGATGGTAGTTTTCAGATTTTAGCAAAGGCAATGGATACTTTAGTTTTTTCAGGTCTAAGATACGAGTTAAAAGAGGTGTTTGTGACTTTAAAATCTTTGGAAGAAGATAATCTTCGAGTTAATTTAGAAGAAAAAGTGACAGAACTGGATGAAGTCAACGTTGGAAGAGTACTCACAGGAAATATTGCTTCGGACGTTGGGAATATAGAGTTAAAAGAGAAAATTAATTTTTATGATTTAGGTATTCCGGGCTATACAGGAAAACCAAAAACAATTCAAGAGCGAAAACTTTACGATGCCAACCATGGTAAAATGGCGGCATTTTATATTATCGCGGGCACAGTCAATATAAATAAACTTTTAAATAAAATAAGTGGTCGTACAAAAAAGCTAAAAGCGATTGTAGATTTGTCTGAAAGCGATAAGTGCATGAAGCGTATGAAAGACTTTTATTCTAAAACTTTATTTGACAAGCAAGAATTGAGTGATGCGCAACAAACAGAATATTTCTACTTTTGTATGGACGATTCTAATTTCAAGGAAATTTGCGAACGTAACGACCCAACAGAAGTTATTCCGTTCTTAGATAAAAAATTATTAGCTTACAAAAAGAATTTAAATTCAAAAGAGGATTAGTTGGCATATAATTTGTCATATAAGCCATACAAATACAATACATGAAGCATTTTAAAAAAATAATTTTTCTCTCTGTAATATTTATATTATTTAGTTCATATTCTCATAAACATGAGTATTACGTAAGTGTTACAAAAGTAGAATACGTAAAGAATCAAAAGTCACTTCAAATTATAAGTCAAATATTTATTGATGACTTCGAAAAATTAATTAGTGAACGTTATGATCAAACCATAACGCTAGCCATAAACGAGGAGTCAGAAATGGTAGATGTTTACATAGAAAAGTATTTAAAGTTTAAGCTAAATATAAAAGTAAATACTACTGACGTCGACTTTAATTTTATTGGAAAAGAGTATAAAGATGACATAGTATATTGTTATCTAGAGATTGAAAATATTGACTTTATAAAAACATTAGAAATTAAAAACGAAGTTTTATTTGATATCTATCCAAAGCAACAAAACATTCTACGTACTAAAGTAAATGGAAAAGATAAGAGCTTTATTCTTATTCCTCAGAATAACAAAGCAGTGTTAAACTTTGACTAAAAAGATTTAAAACATCAGCATTTTTTCTACTTTAGGCATCATTTTTTAAACACCAAAATCAATTATGAAAATTTTTAAACACGTCTTATTAGCGCTTTTATTTGTTTCTGTAGGTGCATTTGCACAAGATACAGAAGAGCAAGAGAAACCTCTAGGGCACACTAACCAAAACAAATTCAAGCAGTTGTATGATGAATTTGCAACGCCAAATATGTTCCGCACGGGTTCTGGAGCACCAGGTCCAGGATATTATCAGCAGCAGGCAGATTATAAAATGGACATCGAAATAGATGATGAAAAAGCCAGATTATATGGTAATGAAACTATTACTTATACAAATAATTCGCCAGATGAGCTTACATACCTGTGGGTACAGTTAGACCAAAACATGCGTGCAAGAGACTCAAAAACACCATTGATTAATAGCAGTGGTTTTGGTCCTGCAACAACACCTTCAAGAGTTGCAACTACGTATTTAAAAGAGCGTTTTGATGGTGGTTTTAACATTCAAGCTGTTACAGATGTAAAAGGTAAAGAATTACCGCATATGATTAACAGAACAATGATGCGTGTAGAATTGCCTAATGCATTAAAGACAGGAGGTCAGTTTTCTTTTAAAATTAAGTGGTGGTATAATATTAACGACCATGTCAAAGATGGTGGCCGTTCTGGTTACGAGTATTTTAAAGAAAACGATAACAGAATTTATGTTATGGCTCAGTTTTATCCACGAATGGCTGTATACAACGATGTAGAAGGATGGCAAAATTCTCAGTTTTGGGGACGCGATGAGTTTGCATTACCATTTGGAAATTTTGACGTAAATATTACAGTACCAGCAGATCATATTTTAGATGGTACAGGTTATTTAACAAATAGAGAAGAGGTATTCTCTAAAGAAATGATGAAGCGTTTTAAGAAGGCACAAAAATCTTACGAAGAACCTGTTTTAATAGTAAATCAAGAAGAAGCCGAAAAAACAGAAAAAACTAAAAGTAAAGAGAAGAAAACGTGGAAGTTGTCAGCTCAAATGGTTCGTGATTTTGGTTTTGCAACATCGCGTAAG
Source organism: Winogradskyella sp. (assembly GCF_013042245.1). Lineage (GTDB taxonomy): Bacteria > Bacteroidota > Bacteroidia > Flavobacteriales > Flavobacteriaceae > Winogradskyella. The sequence continues at coordinate 12,399 of NZ_JABDQL010000139.1, forward strand.
TTTATTTGGGATATGATGGCAGTTAAGCTAGACACTAAAGATGTCATGGCAGTATCACTATATTCTAAAGAAGGAAATCCGCTTTGGGGAGATTGGTCAACAAAAGTAGTTGCAAGTACATTAAAGAGTTACTCTCGCATGACATTTGACTACCCTTATCACAAAGCTATCTCTGCTCATGCACCTATGGGAATGGAATATCCAATGATTTGCTACAATTTTGGACGTCCAAATAAAGACGGTACATACTCAGACCGTGTTAAGTTTGGTATGATGGGTGTAATTATTCATGAAGTCGGTCATAACTGGTTTCCTATGATAATTAATAGTGATGAACGTCAATGGACATGGATGGATGAAGGTCTTAACACTTTTACACAATATGTAGCAGAGCAGGACTTCGGAGAATGGTATCCAGCAGCTCTATCGCCAGGACAAACTAAGTATCCTTCACGTAGAGGACCAGCTAAAAATATTGTGAGATATATGGGCGGAAATCAAGATTACATTGCACCAATAATGACCAAAGGTCTTAATACCTATCAGTTTGGTAGTAATGCCTATTCTAAGCCTGCAACAGGATTAAATATATTGAGAGAAACCATAATGGGACGTGGTTTATTTGATTATGCATTTAAGGAATATGCTAACCGATGGAAATTTAAGCATCCAACACCAGAAGACTTTTTCCGTACAATGGAGGATGCTTCAGCAGTAGATTTAGATTGGTTTTGGAGAGGTTGGTTTTATACAACAGATTATACTGACATAGGAATTAAGGAAGTAAAGAAATATGCCATAACAACGACACCAAATGAAGAAGGGCAAAAATTGGCAGAACGTTATAATAGAGACCCTAATAGTCTCGTCTATTTTATCGAAGAAGGAAAAGAAGGTTATGAAGCTGCAGCTGCAGCTAATAAAACAGATGCAATTTCAGATTTACCAACAGTAAAGGAGTTTATTATGGACAATTTTACTTCTGAGCAACAAAAAGAAATGAAGTCGCCAAAGTATTTTTATCAAGTAACTTATAATAAACCAGGTGGTTTGGTAATGCCTTTAATTGTAGAGTATACTTATGCAGATGGAACTAAGAAAAAAGAAACTTTCCCAGCGCAAATATGGAGACTTAATGATAAAGAAGCAACAAGCACTATTGCTAGTGATAAAGAAATTGTAGCAATTACAGTTGATCCAGATTTAGAAACAGCTGATGTTGATACTTCAAATAACTCATGGCCAAAAGAGGTTAAGGACAGTGAGTTTGATAAGTTTAAAAACACAATTAAAGACTAATTAATCAGTTTTTTTGAAAATATAGGCCGACTTTAACGAGTCGGCTTTTTTTATTACATAAACTCACTCTATATTTGTATCATGTTTAATCAATCTACATTATTATTTATCGGTGGAACCGAAATCATTTTCATACTCTTTATTGTAGTGATGGTTTTTGGTGCAGATAAAATCCCTGAAATTGCTCGTGGATTAGGTAAAGGGATGCGTACACTCAAAGATGCTACTAATGACATTAAGCACGAAGTAACTAAAAGCGCTAAAGAAAATGGTATCATCGATACTGAAGTTACACGGGATATTAAGGAAGAATTAAATAAAGTTCGTGATGAGGTCGAAGATTTTACAGGTTCAGTAAAACGTAAGCTTTAATCTAAAAAAAGGCGTAGAATTCCCCAAGTGTTATTTTTTAACTGTATATCCTTAAAGTGTAATAATCAGAATGTAGCTGTCATTTCGAGCGTGGTCACAGAGCGTGGTCGAAGTGTAGTCGAGAAATCTAAGTTTTTGATTTGCAAGACATTTCGACTTTAGTTTATGCTGAGTACTTCGACTCTGCTCAGTATAAACTAAAGTCGAAGTACTCAATGTGACAGAATGTGTTTGAAATCTAAATTATTACTGATTACGGACATACAAATTTTTTAAAAATTGAATTTTACTCCAACACATTAGGTGTGTCTTTAAAAAAACCTGTGTTTAGACGTTTTTTTGTTTTTATACCTTTAGTTACTGTATAAAAAGCTAAATTTTTCGGCTTATAGTCAAACCATCTCTAATTGGTAAAATAACAGTTTCAATACGCTGGTCATTTTTAAGTAATGTGTTATAGTCTAAAACAGCTTTTGTAGACGTGTCTTTAGACTTAGGTGTTTCAACTACTTTTCCATGCCAAAGTACATTATCCGAAAGTATTATTCCGCCAGAATTTAATTTATCTATGATGAGGTGAAAGTAATTGCTATAATTGGGTTTGTCCGCATCTATAAATACCAAATCAAAAGTTTGTACAATTTTAGGAATGATTTCTAACGCATTCCCAACATGCTGGATAATCTGTTTGCCGTAACCAGATTTATTAAAATATTTACGCTGAAAATCTTCTAATTCCTCATTAATATCAATCGTGTGAATTGTACCTTCTTTAGCTAAGCCTTCGGCTAAACAAAGTGTCGAGTAACCGGTAAAAGTCCCAAGCTCTAAAATACTTTTAGGAGATTTTAGTTTAGAAATCATACTCAATACGCGTCCCTGATAAGGACCGCTAAGCATAATCGGTTGCAAAATCTTTTGATAAGTTTCTCGGGTAAGCTGTTGTAATAATTTAGGTTCAGTTTCGGAGTGAGAAACAATGTACTCGTCTAATTTTTCAGGTAAAAAATGCATTAACCCAGTATTCGTTTTACCAACTTGTCTTTTGCTTGTTGGTTATCGCCACAAAGCCATTGAATAACATTGTCTTCCCAAATAGCATCACGTTCATTTTTAGTAATGATATTGCGTTCTATAGCTAAATCTAATATTTTACCGGGATAAGAACTTTGCTTCTCACTTTCCATTTCACCTAAAGGATATGGGTCATCTAAGCCCATTAATACTTGTTTTGAAGTTTGATTTCTTATCAGTAATTCTAATCCACCTGTATCGTGTACTAATGTATCAAAAAAGATATTAGGATGTGCAACAGCTTTTCTTGGGTGACTTTTTCCTTCAAATAAATCTGGTCTACCATCAAAACCTTGAATACGTCTTCCTAAATTTATTTGCGCTAATTGTCCACCGTGAGCAAAACAAGTTCGCATATTTGGATATTTATCTTGATAGCCATTTAAAGTCAAAAAGTGGTAAGCATCTGCACATTGTGCCAACATCCAAATTAAATGAAAACGCCAAGATGTGTTTTCTAATTTTATAAATTTTTCGCCATCATAAGGATGAATTTCAACAGCTAAATTATATTTGTTAGCAAGCTCAAAAATAGGCTCATTTTCTTCATCAAAAATGCAACGCCATGTACCAATAGTATCCATGTAATGTGTTGGTAAGCATAACAATTGCATACCTAATTCTTCAACACAACGTTCAATTTCCCAACATGCCCCACGAACGAATCCTGGATGAACCACAAAGCCACAAGTAAATTTACTTGGGTTCTCTTGCTGGACTTTTGCATTAAAATCATTCTGAAATCTTAGCGCTTGTTTCATCTCTTCAACACGTAAGCCATTACCGTAAAGTTGCGAAAGATTTAAAACAACTGCATGGTCGATATTAAAACGCTCCATCCAAGCTAGCTTTTCATTTAAAAAAAAGCTAGAGTCTGTTATAGGTCGGTTCCAATCTTTTTGAAGCATAAATTTTCGGTCCTTATCCACCCAAAAAATACCTTTGTCTTTCATAAACTGAGGGATTTCTTCAGGATAGGGAAGCAGATGAGAATGGCCGTTTATTCGAAGTTTTCTTTTAGTCATCGAGCTTAACTTTCTTAGGTGGTTCCATCAAAGCTTTACAATTAGGACACTTTCTTTTGGCTTCATCACCATAATATTTGTCAAATATTTTTGGCATATCTGTTTCAATATTATCTAAAGTAAAATCTTCTTCATAGAGTTTTGTTGTGCAGTTTTCACAAAACCAAAGTAGCGCGTCTTTTACGCCTTCTTCCCGAGGATATTCAATGACTAATCCAACAGTGTTTGCTCCACGCTGAGGAGAATGTGGTACTTTTGGCGGTAGTAAAAAGATATCACCTTCTTTAATATGGATGTCTTTTGGTGTGCCTTTATCAATGACTTTTAGGACGATATCACCTTCTACCTGATAAAAAAATTCTGGAGTTTCATTGTAATGATAATCTTTTCGACTATTTGGTCCACCTACAACCATAACAATAAAATCGCCATCTTTCCAAACTACTTTATTGCCAACAGGTGGTTTTAATAAGTGACGATTTTCCTCAATCCAATCTTTAAAATTTATAGGTGGAAATAATTTACTCATGATAAAATCTTATTTTTTGTCATTCTGAATCTTATTCAGAATTTTATAATATTACTTTAGTTTCAGTTAATTTTATATTTATAAAGTTACAAACTTTTTGTACGTCCACCATCAACCGGAAGGTTAGTTCCGTTAATATAAGCTGCTCGTGCACTAGCTAAAAAGGTAATAGCATCTGCGGTTTCTTCTGGCTGGGCAAAGCGTTTTGCTGGGACTGCATTTTTCATGGCGTTGGCAGCTTCATCTTCTGTTGTATTTTGTTTTTCAGCTTTATTCTTTATGATACTCGATAAACGCTCCGTAGCTGTTGCGCCAGGAAGCACATTATTAACCGTAATACCAAATTGCCCAAGTTCATTTGCCATAGTTTTACTCCAGTTTGCTACTGCACCACGAATGGTGTTGCTTACGCCAAGTCCATCCAAAGGCTGTTTTACAGATGTTGAAATAACATTGATGATACGGCCATAATTTTCGCTTTTCATAAATGGTGCTAATGCTTGAACTAAGAGGTGATTACATTTTAGGTGTTGTGTAAAGGCAGATTCAAATTCTGAAATTTTAGCATTAAAAATTGGTCCACCTGCTGGTCCGCCAGTATTATTAACTAAAATATGAAAGCCTTTGTTTGAAGCTAAATATTTTTTAATTTTAGTTTCTAATTCGTTTGGGTTTGAAAAATCTGCAACGATATAATTGTGGTTTCTATGTGATGGTAATTCTGATAGTACAACTTTAAGTTTGTCTTCATTTCTAGCAATGAGTGTTACTGTTACACCTTCTTGGGCTAATGCCATAGCTGTTGCTTTACCAATTCCGGCAGTGCTTCCACAAACTAAGGCGTATTTGTTGTTAAGTTCTAAATTCATTTATTTGAGATAAAAGATTCAAGAAACAAGAAGCAAGACAATCTTAGTCTTTGTTCTTGTTTCTATTATCTTGATTATTTTTCAATATTTTATACATACATTCTTAGCCTCTGTAAAAAAACGTAGTGCTTCAAAACCACCTTCGCGACCAACGCCTGAAGCTTTTACACCACCAAACGGTGTACGTAAATCTCGCATCATCCATGTATTTACCCAAACAATACCTGCTTGTAAATCATTACTCATTCGCATAGTGCGTTTTAAGTTATTTGTCCATAGTGTTGCAGACAAACCGTATTTAACATTGTTTGCTAATTCTAAGGCTTCTTCTTCAGTTTCAAAAGGCATGGTTGTAACGACTGGACCAAAAATCTCTTCTTGGTTAAGTTTGCAACTATTCGATTTAACTTCGATGATTGTGGGTTGTAAATAATATCCTTTTTCATAGCCTTTTAGAGTGACTTCATTTCCGCCACAAAGAATTTTTCCGGCTTCACTTTCAGCATTAGTAATATAAGATTTTACCTTTTCAAAGTGCGATTTTGAAACCAAGGCACCAATGTTAGTATCATCTTCGGATGGATGACCAACTTTAAGCGCTTTTACTTTTGCAACAAAATCGATTTTAAATTTATCATATATTGAAGCTTCCACAAAAATGCGACTTCCGCAAAGACAAATCTGACCTTGATTTGCAAATGAAGAACGAACAGTTGTCTCTAACATATCGTCATAATCGCAATCTGCAAAAATGATATTTGGATTTTTACCACCTAATTCAAGAGATAGTTTTTTGAACATTGGAGCAGCAACTTTTGCAATATGTGTGCCGGTCGCTGTACCGCCAGTAAATGAAATGGCCTTAATATCTGGATGTTCTACAATGGCTTGTCCTGTCGAACCTCCAAGTCCGTGAACTATGTTTAATACGCCTTTTGTTAAACCAGCTTCATTACAGATTTCACCCAAAAGATAGGCAGTCATTGGTGTGACTTCACTTGGTTTGGCTACGACGCAGTTACCTGCTGCAATTGCTGGTGCGATTTTCCATGTAAACAAATAGAGTGGAAGGTTCCATGGACTGATGCAACCAACAACACCTATCGGTTGACGTAAAGTATAATTGATGGCGTTTTGCCCAACACTTTCGTGACTTTCGCTAGCAAATTGGGTAATGGCATTTCCAAAGAATCTAAAATTACTAGCTGCTCTTGGTATGTCAACAGCTTTGGCTAAGCTAATTGGTTTGCCATTGTCTTTACTTTCTGCTTCTGCAAAACGTTGCAAGTTAGCTTCTAATAATTCTGAAATTTTAATGAGTATACGGCTTCTTTCTTCTAGAGTGGTTTTTGACCAAATAGGAAAAGCTGATTTAGCTGCTATATAGGCATTTTCTACATCATCTTTAGTGGAATTAGGTATTTGCCCATAAACTTCTCCATTTGAAGGATTGTAATTATCAATCCATTCATTAGAAATTGGATTGTGAAAATTGCCGTTGATGTAGTTTAGGATATTCATTATGCTTTCTTATAAGCCATAACCTTAATCTCAATAACCAAATCTGGGTGTGGTAGTTGGTGCACAGCAACTGTTGTGCGCGTTGGTCCGGTTTCTTTTTCAAAGAATTCTGCATAGGCTTTGTTATAGTCAGCAAAGTCATTCATGTTTACTAAAAATGAAGTGACATCTACAACATCTTTTAAACTAGCACCTTCTTTAGCTAGGTTACTTTCAATATTCTTTAAAACTTCTTGCGTTTGTGTATAAGCGTTTAATCGTTTTGTTCCCATCTCATCAATAATATCTACACCTGCAATGGTGTTATCTGGTCTTCGAGAACTTGTTCCTGAAACAAAAATAAAATCGCCTACACGCTTTGTGTGTGGATATGCGCCTCTTGGTGTTACAATATCTTTACTCATATGTTTTTAATGTAATCCAGCGATTTTGTCATCTTCTAAAATCGCCTCTGTTTCTGTTTTTACTTTATCTAAAATATCTTTGATGTCATCATCTGTGGTGATTACACCGTCAGAGAGCATATTTAGTATAGCCTTGTCTTGTGCTCTTCCTCTAAGCATGGCTTCTCTGTAGCCAATGTCCTCATTAAAGGTAACCAAACTATATTTTGATGAATAGTCTTCGGGGAATTCTTTCTCCAAAGCCATTTCTATTTTTCGTTTTTCTTGAAATATGGCTTGACCGACATGGTCTTTCATTTCGTGAAAATTATCAATTGCTAAATCGGCAATAGCATCAGTGTCTTTTTTTCTGGTTTTTCCGTATTCACTAAAAATAGTTTCCCAATCACCTTCATGTTTGTCTAAAATAGCATCAAATTCTACAACATCTTCAAAAGAGGCATTCATGCCTTGTCCGTAAAAAGGTACTATAGCGTGTGCGGAATCTCCCATTAATAGCGTATTGCCTTTATAATGCCATGGCGAACATTTTACGGTGCCTAACGGTGCCGTTGGGTTGTTAAAGAAATCTTCTACTAGGTTAGGCATTAATGCTAAGGCATCCGGGAATTCTTTTTGAAAAAATTCTGTGACGATTACTGGTGTAGTTAAATTATTAAAATTGTATTCGCCTTCTGCATAACTCAAAAATAGTGTTACTGTAAAACTGCCATCTAAATTTGGCAATGCAATAACCATAAAGTCACCACGAGGCCAAATATGAAGCGCACTTTTATAGGTTTTATAATCGCCATTTTCGGTTGGGAGAATAGTGAGCTCTTTATAACCGTGCGTTAAATACTCTTGAGAAAAACTAAACAGAAATTTACGCTCTAAATAGTAGCTTCTGCGTAAAGCAGAACCTGCACCATCAGTAGCTATGATACAATCTGCATCCTCGACAAACTTATCTTTTGTATGATAATCTTCAAAGTGAGCCGTTGTGTTTTCGAAATCTACTGAAAGGCACTTTTTATTAAAATGAATTTTTACATTTTCATGCCTTTCGGACTCATCTAATAGCATAGCATTTAGTCCTTCTCGCGAAATAGAATTTATATATTCATGGTCTCTTCCGCTGTAGTTAGACAAAAACGTGTTGCCTTCACGGTCATGTAACATGCGCCCATTCATAGGAATACATAGTTCTCTTACCTTTTCTTCTAGCCCAACGAGTTTCATACCTTTATTACCACGGTCAGAAAATGCTAAATTAATAGAGCGACCTGCATATATGTCTGTTTTTCGTAAATCTGGGCGCATCTCGTATACGTTAACATTGTAGCCGCGTTGTCCCATACGTAAGGCTAGTAAGCTTCCGCATAAACCTGCACCGATTATTAATATGTTTTGTTGTTTTTCTTTCATAAAACGTTTTTCAATCTTTCTACAAATTCATAAATATCTATAAATGAATTGTAAAGTGGTACTGGTGCACATCGTATTACATCTGGTTCTCTCCAATCTGTAATAATGCCAGTATCAGTTAGTTTTTTGTGTAATGATTTGTCAGCATTTTTAACCTGGATTGATAATTGGCAGCCACGTTCTTCAGGATTTGAAGGTGTAATAATTTTAATATCAGAATTATTTAATTGGTTTATTAAAAATTCAAAATAGCCTGTTAGTGATTTAGATTTTAAACACAATTTATCAAAACCAGCATCTTTAAAGACATCTAAAGAAGCTCTAATAGCTGCCATTGATAAAATTGGAGGATTGCTTAATTGCCAACCTTCGGCTCCAGGAAGTTGGTCAAATTCATCACGCATTCTAAAACGCGTTTCTTTATTATGACTCCACCAACCTGTAAATCTGTTTAGGTCTTTTCTTCTGGCATGACGTTCGTGTACAAATGCACCAGATAAACTACCTGGTCCAGAATTTAAATATTTATAGGTACACCAAACGGCAAAATCTGCACCTGAATTATGAAGATTTAGTTGCACATTTCCTGCGCCATGTGCACAATCGAAGCCTACAATACAACCGTGCTTATGACCAAGTTCTGCAATACGTTTTAAGTCGAAAAACTGACCCGTGTAATAGTTAACACCACCAATCATGATGAGCGCTATTTCATCGCCTTGTTTTTCTAATATAGTTTCTAAATCTTCGTAATTGGCGAGTTCTTCGTCTTCACGAGATTCCCAAAGAATTAAACCTTCATTATCATCATAGCCATGATGCCTAAGTTGTGATTCTACAGCATATTTATCTGAAGGAAAAGCATCTGCTTCAATTAATATTTTATAGCGTTTTGCTGTTGGTTGGTAAAAACTAACCATCATAAGATGAAGGTTAGCCGTGAGTGAATTCATCACTACGACTTCAAGAGGTTTAGCACCTACAATTTCAGCCATAGTTTCAGTTAAAAATTCATGGTAATGCAACCATGGATTTTTACCTTCAGTATGTCCTTCTACACCCAAATTTGCCCAATCTTCAAGCTCTTCGTTAATGTAATCTTTTGTTATTTTTGGTTGAAGACCTAAAGAATTACCAGTCATATAAATCAAATCTTTTCCATGTTCGTCTTTTGGAATATGAAATTGATTCCGGAAATGTGCTAGTTGGTCGTTTTTGTCTTGCGCTTTTGCAAAATCCTTACCGGTTTTATAATAAGACAATGTATGATTGATTTTGGTGTTTAACAAAAATACGGATTTGCAAGCCATAAAAAAAGCGCCTTGAAAACAAAGCGCTAGTAAATATATATAGGCGCCCGAAGGCGGAAAATGTAAGCTATACGTATTTGGTCGAAAAACCAACGTGAAACTTACATTGTGAGGTAAGTAAATTTATTCGGTTTTTATTTTAATATTTGTAAGATTTAGGTTCCACTTACCTTCATCTTTTTTATGGTCTGTTGCTATTTTAATACCGTTGTAATCTTTATAATTTTCAAAGGTATTGGACAAAGAGGCTTCTGCTGAGTTACCTTTTCTATAAGACCATTCTTTAATCATATAATTTTGGTCATAATAAATATCGTAAGCATCACCTGGTGTATAGCCACCTTCACTTGGATATAAAATTGTAATCATGTCCATTTGGGTCTTACTGATAGGAGCTTCTACTTTCTTAGCTTCTGATATTGTAGCCGTTTTATCCCATACTAACTGAAAGGGTACAAATGCCCAATATTTATCGTTAATAAATGCCCGGTCTACATTTTTTGGTACACTGTCTAGATTTTTTCGACTATATCTTACATTCTGCACACCGGCTCGCATGTAAACGCTATCTTGTTTTGGTAACCACGTCCAAGAACGCCCATTACCTTTTATAGTATCTCTATCCACAGCAAATGTAAATTGTACTTCAGTGACATTTTTCCAGTTTTCAAAACCGTGAGCATTGGCAATTTTTTCGACAATACTCAATTCTTTTTCAACTTCGGTTTGAGTTTTAGTCTTATCAGATTTACAACTTGCTGTTAAAGCAAAAATTAGAAGAATGGTATATAACGGTTTCATATTAAAAAAGATAAATTAATTTAGACTCAAAATTACGCAACCATGAACGAGAATACTAATTATTTTGAAATCAATAAAGCGACGTGGAATAAAAAGGTGGCTATACATGCGAAAAGTGAAATGTATAAAATGGAAGCGTTTAAAGCTGGTGAAACATCTTTAATGCCTTATGAATTGAAAGCTTTGGGCAATGTAAAAGGAAAATCTTTATTGCATTTGCAGTGCCATTTTGGGCAAGACACCTTAAGTTGGAGCAGACTAGGAGCGAAGTGTACAGGTATTGATTTGAGTGACGAAGCCATTAAACTTGCTCAAAAATTGAATAAAGAATTACATCTTGATGCTAAATTTGTTTGTTGCAATGTGCTTGATACTTCAAAGCATGTTTCTGAAAAATTTGATATCGTCTTTACAAGTTATGGAACAATTGGTTGGTTGCCAGATTTAAAACCTTGGGCGAAAATGATTACCGAACGTTTAAAACCAGAAGGAATATTTTATATTGTGGAATTTCACCCGATTTTATGGATGTTTGATTACAATGAAGAGAAGCCCGAAATGAAATACCATTATAACCAAGACGAGGTGATTTACGACGAGTATGAAGGTACTTACGCCGACCAATCGTCAAAAATAGTGAGTAAAGAATACGGTTGGAATCATGGACTTGGTGAAGTTGTTAACGCCTTAATAGAAGCTGGATTACAAATTGAATATCTTAATGAGCATGATGAAAGCCCGTACGATGTGTTCCCTAATTTAATAAAAACTGATGACGGACTTTATAGGATGGAAGACCAGCTATTCCCCATGATATTTGAGATTAAGGCAACGAAGATGTAATTATAACTCAAATATATCGTTAATTTTTCCAACTTTAAATCTCTATTCTTTGTGTCCAGTCTAATGTAATAATTCCAGTTGTTTTTGTGCGCTTTTTCGGCCTGTAAATACAAAAAGGCATGTAGGTAAATATATGAGCGCATTCTGGCCAAAGGAAAAGTAAAAAAGTAGCATTGATTGCGGTAGCCAATAAGCTCTTAAACAGGCTTTTGCTATTGCAAAAAGTGGATTGCCTTATGATGAAAACTTTGTTTCTAAATTAGCTTAAAATTGCTTGTTTTTTAACTCAGTTCTTTGTTATTACATAGGGGATAATAGCTAAAAAAATATTCCAAACTAGAAATAAGTAAAAGAAAGATTTATTCAGTTTTATTCTTATCATTAGTAGAATAAAGTTCATTATCAATACTGAAAACAGCATGGATAAGCTTTCAAATTTGTGAATTATAAGTGTTTTAGTGTTTTCATTATAGTTTGTTCCAATATGAAGAATTGTTATGATGCCAAGAGTGTATGCTAATAAATCAGTAAACTGAAAGCTATTGCCTAATATTAAAACAGCAGCTTTGCAATTGTGTAAGTTCAGTACTTCTAAAAAGGAAGTGAGCTATAAGAATTCAACTATAAATGATATTATTAATACAAATTGTAGTTAGCCAAACCTTTGTGTTTGCTATAGATTTTATCGCTGTATAAATCATCATTACTGCCAGATAATCACCAAAAGTATGACGAACAAATCCTGTTTTTAAGAACAATGCAATACACGTTTCCACAGTAAAAAGTAGTATCGCTAAAATGAAGTATGTTTTGTTGAATTGTAGTCTCAAGTGTTTATGTTTCATAATAAAAATTTGTGACCAGGAAATGTTATAATCATATAGAAATAAAGAATCGCGATAGGAATATTGATTAGCATAACAGTAATTGTCTTTTAAGCTTCTAACCGATTAATTTTATTCAGAATTGCTGCACCAACAATTACGCTTAGTAAAACAATATTTACAATTATTGCAGCTACGATAAATATAAAAGCGAGATATATGCTTACAACATCTTCGCCATAATAAAGGTAGAATGCTAAGAATATAGTACCTATAACAAAACTTGCTAATGCTACAATTTTGCCAGTTGTATTAACAGGGCAAAATCATACTTTTAAATTTAATATTTTGAGCAAATAGTCTTCATTCCACCCAGCTTCAAGCCTTTTGCTTTTCATAGATAGTTTTTTAGAATGTTCATTCTTCAATAGGTTTAAAGCA
>NZ_JABDQL010000144.1 GCF_013042245.1 Winogradskyella sp.
CTGTTAAGTACAAAAGAGTATTGCATTAAAGCATGTGTATGAAAATTTTACCTAAAAGGGATTCTTAGCAGTTTAATCTAAAATGTTGAAAACATGAACTTTAAACATAATTTATTCGTATGAAAAACGCTATTCGCATTTCTCTCTTACTACTATTTACTTTTACAATTCAGGCTCAAATTTCAAACAAAAAAGTACTTCAATCCTATGAAGGTTTTTTCGATTTTTATTACGAAGAATCTACAGATAAAATTTACTTAAAAGTTGAAAAATTGAATGAAGAATTTCTTTACATCAACTCCTTAGCATCTGGTGTCGGTAGTAATGATATTGGTCTAGACAGAGGACAGTTGGGTAATGAGCGTGTGGTGTATTTTCAAAAAGCAGGAAATAAATTACTATTAATTCAACCAAATTTAAAATTTCGTGCCAATACTGATAATGCTCTTGAAAAGAAAAGTATAGAACAAGCTTTTGCAAAATCTGTTCTATTTGGTTTTAAAATTAAAGAAGAAAAAGATGGTACATATTACATAGATTTCACACCATTTTTAATGGAAGATGCGCATGGTGTTTCTGGTAGGTTGAAGAGTAGAAGAGAAGGGACATACAAAATAGACGCTTCTAAAAGTGCTTTGGCTTTAGAGCGAACAAAAGCTTTTCCTAAAAATGTAGAATTCGAGGCGCTATTAACTTTTAAAGGCCAGCCAACAGGACAAAACTTACGAAGCGTATTACCAACAGCTTCTTTGGTTACAGTAACACAACACCATTCGTTTATAGAATTACCGGATAATAATTACAAGCCTAGAGTTTTTGACACCCGAAGTGGTGCTATTTCCATGAGTTATATGGATTATGCAACTCCTATTCAAGAAGATATTAGAAAACGATTTATTATTCGTCATCGATTAGAAAAGAAAAACCCAGAAGCTAAAATTAGTGAAGCAAAAGAACCAATTATTTATTATCTCGACCCAGGAACACCTGAGCCGGTTCGTTCTGCTTTATTAGATGGTGCACGTTGGTGGAACGAAGCTTACGAAGCTATAGGTTTTAAAAATGCCTTTCAGGTTAAAATGTTACCTGCTGATGCCGACCCAATGGATTGTCGTTACAATGTAATTCAATGGGTTCATAGAAGTACCCGCGGTTGGAGTTATGGCGCTAGTGTTGTTGACCCTAGAACTGGTGAAATTATTAAAGGGCACGTGAGTTTAGGTAGTTTGCGTATTCGTCAAGATTTTATGATAGCACAAACTTTGATGAATAAACCTTTTGCCCAAAATGATGATAATTATCAACCCATGTTAGAAATGGCATTAGCTAGAATCCGTCAATTAAGTGCCCATGAAGTCGGTCATACCATTGGTTTTACACATAATTTTGCCGCAAGTACCAATAACAGAGCATCGGTTATGGATTATCCGCATCCTAATATTAAAGTGAATGATGGAATTATTGATTTTAGTGATGCTTACGACACGGGTATTGGCGAATGGGATAAAGTGACGGTAGCCTATAGTTATTCTGAATTTGAAAAAACCACAAATGAAAAAGAAGTCTTAAACGACATTCTGAAAAAATCTTACAGTAAAGGATTACGTTTCATTACCGATAGTGATGCACGGGCTGCTAGTGGTGCTCATGCCTTAGCGCATTTATGGGATAATGGTAAAACTCCTGCTGAAGGTCTTAATAACGTTTTAAGGGTCAGAGAAACAGCAATAGCTAATTTCTCTAACGACAATATTAAGAGCTACGAACCGTATTCAGTTTTAGAAGATGTGTTTGTACCCTTATATTTTTATCACCGTTACCAAACTGAAGCCGCTTCAAAAGTTATTGGTGGCTTTGACTACAATTATGCAGTGAAAGATGGTGATGAATTTACCACAAAGCCAGTTGAAGCAGTAATGCAGAAAGAAACCTTAGAGGTGTTACTTAAAACGATTTCAGCAAAAGCATTGGCTATACCTAAAAATAAATTAGAGTTATTTCCACCAAGAGCTTTTGGTTATGGACGAAGTCGTGAATCTTTTAGAGGTCAAACAGGTGTTGTTTTTGACCCTTTTAGTGCTGCAAATACAGCAAGTGATGCGTCACTTAACTTTATTTTAAACCCTCAACGTGCCAATAGATTGGTATTGCAGAAAAGTATAGACAATAAGCAATTATCACTGGAAGATGTACTTAATAAGTTGATTGACTCGTCCTTTAAAGTAAAGCATAGCGATGCATATTTAAATGAAATACAACAGCAGATTAATACGAATGTTTTAAAATATATGATGAATTTAGCTACAAGTAACCAATCGTATTTTAATACAAAAGCTATCGTAAATAAGGCTATTAGAGATCTAGCGGAAGGATATCTTAACTCTGATGCCGTAAGTATGCAATATGTTTTAATGATAAAAGAATTTTACGAACACCCAGAAAAATTCAAATTGCAAGCAGCACCAAAAATACCAGATGGCTCACCAATAGGAAGTGATGTGTGTAACTATAACCCAAATTACTAATGATAATAGATTTAAGAAGCGACACAGTTACCAAACCTACTAAAGGCATGTTAGATGCCATGCTTAATGCAGAAGTTGGTGACGATGTGTATAAAGAAGACCCAAGTATCAATGCTTTAGAGCAACGATTGGCTGATATGTTTGGCTTGGATGAGGCGTTGTTTTTTCCAACTGGAAGTATGGCAAACCAAGCAGCTTTAAAATTACATACCAATCCAGGTGAACAAGTTATTTGTGATAAGTATGCACATATTTATAATTACGAAGGCGGTGGAGCATCGTTTAATAGTGGTATTTCTTGTAAATTGGTCGATGGGCATCGTGGTATGTTTACAGCAGAACAGGCAGAAGCATCTATAAATCCACCAGATTTTTATCATAGCCCGTTGACGTCATTAATAGCTGTAGAAAACACGACCAATAAAGGTGGTGGCGCATGTTGGGATTTTGAAGAATTAAAAAAACTTAGACAAGTCGCAACAAAACACAATTTAGGTTATCATTTGGATGGTGCACGATTATGGAATGCTTTAATCGCAACAGGACAAAAACCAAAACAATATGGCGAATTATTTGATACGATTTCTGTGTGTTTAAGTAAAGGTTTGGGTTGTCCAATGGGCTCGGTTTTGATTGGAAATTATGAATTAATGCAAGGTGCTATGCGTGTTCGTAAAATATTGGGTGGAGGTATGCGACAAGTTGGTTTTGCTGCTGCAGCAGGTCTTTACGCGCTAGACAACCACCTCTTAAGATTAAATGAAGATCACAAAAAAGCCATAGAATTAGGCGAGGTTTTAGCTCAGAATGGTGCTATTAAAAAAGTAGAACCTATAGAAACTAATATTATCATATTTGAGTTAAAATCTCACGTTAATGAATCCCAGTTTCTCAATAGCTTGACAGAAAAAGGCATCAAAATAATTGGTATGGGAGGTAACAAACTCCGTATGGTTGCACATTTAGATTATACAGATGAGATGCATGAACGAGTTTTGGGAGTACTAAAAGTGTTATAACTACAATATTTTAACCTATGAATTTTAAAATTGGCACCAAACCATAAAGTGTGTAAGTAAAGTTATTCTGAAATTTTTCTGGGGCAATTTTTCTATTGCCCAATGGGGAAAAATTTCGGAAATAACTTTACGATATAATATTCAGTAACTTTATAAA
>NZ_JABDQL010000145.1 GCF_013042245.1 Winogradskyella sp.
TGTTAAGTACAAAAGAGTATTGCATTAAAGCATGTGTATGAAAATTTTACCTAAAAGGGATTCTTAGCAGTTT
This sequence comes from Winogradskyella sp., assembly GCF_013042245.1. GTDB lineage: Bacteria > Bacteroidota > Bacteroidia > Flavobacteriales > Flavobacteriaceae > Winogradskyella. The sequence continues at coordinate 74 of NZ_JABDQL010000145.1, forward strand.
AATCTAAAATGTTGAAAACATGAACTTTAAACATAATTTATTCGTATGAAAAAAGAAGATTGTTTCTACCTAGGAAAAATAGTTAAGAAGTACAGTTTTAAAGGTGAGCTCTTAGCTAAACTGGACACAGATGAACCTGATTTATATGATAATCTGGATGCTATATTTATAGATTTAAGAGGCAATTTAGTTCCGTTTTTTCTTGAATCTTCTCAGCTCCATAAATCTAATTTATTGCGGTTAAACTTTGAAGATGTAGATACCGAAGCCGATGCCGATGCACTTCTAAAATGCGATTTGTACCTACCACTAGATTTACTTCCAAAACTTGAAGGCAATAAATTTTATTTCCACGAGGTCATAGGATTTTCAATGGAAGATGAAAACTTTGGTAAGGTTGGAACAATCATCAATATCAATGATAATACAGCACAAGCTTTATTTGAAGTTGACAGAAATGGTACTGAGATCCTCATTCCTCTGAATGACAAATTTATTGTAAAAGTTGACAGAGAAAACAAAACCGTTGTTGTTAATACACCTGAAGGCTTGATTGACCTATATCTTACCAAATAATGAGTTCTGCTCCTTTTAAATTTAAACAATTTAGCATAGAACAAGACCGCTGCGCCATGAAAATTGGAACAGACGGTGTTTTACTGGGTGCTTGGACTTCAATTAAGCATAATCCATTTTCCGCTCTAGATATTGGCGCTGGAACTGGAGTAATCTATTTAATGCTAGCCCAGCGTAGCCATGTAGAAATCATTGAAGCAGTTGAAATTGATGACGATGCCTATGAGCAATGCGCAGAAAATTTTGATAATTCGCCTTGGAACGACCGGTTGTTTTGTTATCATGCATCTCTCATAGAATATGTTGAAGAGATAGATGATAAATATGATATTGTAGTCTGTAACCCGCCTTTCTATTCTGAAGATTACAAATCGAAAAACAATTCTCGTGATTTGGCTAGGTTTCAAGACGCAATGCCATTTGACCATTTGATTTATGCAGTTGCAAATCTATTATCAGAAAATGGAATTTTTTCAGTAATTATTCCTAATAAAGAAGAAGATAATTTAAAAGAGTTAGCGTCAAAAATTGGTTTATATCCAAATCGTATCCTTCATTTAAAAGGTAATCCTCAATCTGAAGTAAAACGTAGCCTAATAGAATTCGCATTTCAAAGAAAAGAGGTTGAAATTTCAGAATTAGTTATAGAAAATGGAAGACATAATTACACAGAAGACTATAAAAACTTGACCAAAGATTTCTACTTGAAAATGTAAACTTTGGTTGTTCACTGAAAACGTTTTCGTTACATTTGTTTTATTAACTTTTATTGAAAATGAAACCAGATTTATTCGAAGCTCCAGATTATTATAATATTGACGATTTACTCTCAGAAGAACACAAATTAGTACGTGATGCTGCCCGTGATTGGGTAAAGCGTGACGTCTCTCCAATTATTGAAGAAGCTGCTCAAAAAGCGGAATTCCCAAAATCTATTATTGGAGGATTAGCAGAAATCGGTGCCTTTGGACCATATATTCCAGAAGAATATGGCGGTGCTGGCTTAGACCAAATTTCGTACGGTTTAATAATGCAAGAAATTGAGCGTGGCGATTCTGGTGTACGTAGTACGGCTTCTGTTCAATCATCTTTAGTTATGTATCCCATTTGGAAATACGGAAACGAAGAACAACGTCAAAAATACTTACCAAAGTTAGCTAGTGGTGAATGGATGGGAAGTTTTGGACTTACAGAGCCTGACCATGGAAGTAATCCTGGAGGAATGACGACTAACTTTAAAGATATGGGAGACCATTATCTTTTAAATGGAGCTAAAATGTGGATTTCTAATTCACCATTTTGTAATGTGGCTGTTGTTTGGGCTAAGAATGAAGAAGGCCGTATTCATGGACTTATCGTAGAACGTGGCATGAAAGGTTTTTCTACACCAGAAACACATAATAAATGGTCTTTACGTGCATCGGCTACAGGTGAACTTATTTTTGACAATGTCAAAGTCCCAAAAGAAAATTTATTACCAAATAAATCAGGCCTAGGCGCACCACTAGGATGCTTGGATTCTGCACGCTATGGTATTGCTTGGGGTGCTATTGGTGCCGCGATGGATTGTTATGATACTGCATTACGTTATTCTAAAGAGCGTATTCAGTTTGGTAAGCCAATAGGACAATTCCAACTACAACAGAAGAAATTAGCTGAGATGATTACCAAAATTACCAAAGCTCAATTGTTAGTGTTCCGCTTAGGTCAACTCAAAAATGAAAATCGCGCAACTTCTGCTCAGATTTCTATGGCAAAACGAAATAATGTAGACATGGCATTAAAAATAGCTCGCGACGCTAGGCAAATGTTAGGAGGTATGGGTATCAGTGGAGAATACAGTATCATGAGGCATATGATGAATTTAGAAAGTGTTGTGACTTACGAAGGCACACATGACATCCATTTATTAATTACCGGACTAGATGTCACAGGATTAAACGCATTTAAATAAGCGATTTAGCAATATTTAAAAACAATTTAACTCAAAATGCTTCATCTAACAATGAAGCATTTTTTATTTACATTTACTATTATGTTTTCAGCAAAAAAACGATTAGATAAAGCTTACAATAAGGCTAAGGTTATTCCTTTTAATAACTCTAGTAAGTTTATTTTATTTAGTGATTGTCATCGTGGCGACAATAGTTTTGCCGATGATTTTGCCAATAATCGTAACATTTACTTTCATGCCCTTAAGCATTATTATAATAAAGGGTTTAGTTATGCAGAGCTTGGCGATGGCGATGAACTATGGGAAAATTTGTCGTTTGAATCTATTCTGCATGCACATAAAAATGTATATATGCTCATGAAAAAATTTCATGACGAAGAGCGGTTGCATATGATTTGGGGTAATCATGATATGGTTTACAGAAATCAGAATTACGTAAACAAACATCTTGATACTTATTTTGATGCTAAAACTGGCGAAAACAAAGATTTGTTTTGTGATATTACTTATCATGAAGGTATTGTTTTAAAACATTCTGAAACTAGTCAGGAATTGTTTTTGCTACACGGTCACCAAGCTGATTGGTGGAATTATCTATTCTGGAAATGGAGCCGTTTTATGGTTCGCGTGCTTTGGAAACCATTAAATGTTATGGGTATTGCTGACCCAACAAGTCCTGCTAAAAATTATAAAGAACTTATAAAAGTAGAACGTAGAACCAAAAAGTGGATAACTGAAAACAAAAACTTAATTACCATTCAGGTCATACACACAGACCTCGTTTTCCAGAACCTGGTGATATTGCTTTTTTTAATGATGGTAGTTGTGTACACCCAAGAAGTATTACTGGTTTAGAAATAGAAAACGGATGCATTTCGCTTATAAAATGGCAAATAGCTACTGCAGATGATGGTACACTCAAAATAGTAAGGATTCTTCTCGAGGGGCCAACTAAATTGATTGATTATAAAACGGAATAAAACTTGACATTATCCGAAATATACTTTTCAATGGTTCTTATTATAATATTCTTTATGAATATTATAATAACACCTTTCAATGAAGATTTAAAAGATGATAAAATATTCAAAAGATATTCAAAAATATCTTTTGCTATTGGCCTAATAGGAGTTATTATGGTATTGACAGACTGGAATCATCTATGCGGCTTAGAACCTGTCGTTATTACTTTCTCATTATTTATAAATATTCACATAATTAAACTTATAATGAACCTTTCTTTTAAACTGACAAAAAAAGAAGGCTTTTTCTATTCCAGAGGAAATTTAGAAGATGGTATATATACAAAGAACAATGGAAATTTAAATGAAGTAGGATACTACAAACGATATAGTTTCTTTCTAATTGCTATACCTTCACTCTTAATATTAACACTGTTAATTCTTGCTAGAGAGTTTTTATGTTAACTCTCAGGGGCCAATTCTACTTCAAGACCTTCGAGATCTTTTGAAATTTGTATTTGGCAACCTAACCTGGAGTTGTCTTTTGTGTAAAAAGCTTCAGATAACATCGCTTCTTCATCATCTTGCATTTCTGGCAAGTTATGCTCGGTATTGATATAACATTGACAAGATGCACACATAGCCATGCCTCCACACACGCCAACCGTTCCTTCTGGAGCAAGCTCATAGCTTCTAACGACCTCCATTAGATTCATTGCCATATCGGTAGGTGCTTCAATACTATGTTTTAAACCATCTCGGTCAATGATTGTTATGTTTACATCTTGGTTTTCCATAAATTAGGGATTAGTAGATAGGTTTTAGTAATTAGTTTTTTATCGATTTAAGTAATCCACGTAGCATTCTAGAAATTTTATTGGTATTCTCAATTAATATCTCTGTCTCTTCTTTTTTAATAAAACTTAATCTAATCGACAAATATAAGATTGACCTTACTTCGCTATTTGAGGCTAATGCAAAATATAAAAATCTTCAAATCTTTGTACTGCCATATCACTAACTACTATGCACTAATTACTATATACAGAATACCATTTACTCTATAGTTTTAACTACTGCTTTTGGGGCTTCCTTCCGTGTACCATCAAAGCCATCCACACCTGAAACGGTTGTGTACTTTAAAACATAACGTTTGCCTGGGTTTATAATTTGGTACGCCGCTTGGCACATTAATGTTGCTTCATGAAAACCACAAAGAATTAGTTTTAATTTTCCTGGATAAATATTTCCATCACCAATAGCAAAAATGCCTGGGATATTGGTTTGGTAATCTAATGCATTATTAACTTTAATAGCATTCTTTTCAATTTCTAATCCCCAATTGGCTATTGGTCCTAGTTTTGGAGACAAACCAAATAGCGGTATAAAATGATCTGTTTCTATAGTAAAGGGCGTTTCGTCTTTCTTAGTAATTTTTAGTGCTTCAACTGTATTCTTGCCAATAATTGCCGTAATCTCAGCTGGAGTAATTAAATTAATCTTTCCTAAATTCTTTAACTCTTGAACTTTCTCAACAGAGTCTAAATGCCCTCTAAACTCATTACGTCTATGAACTAAAGTGACACTTTTTGCAACATCGGCCAAAAAGATACTCCAATCTAATGCTGAATCTCCACCACCAGCAATAACCACATCTTTATCGCGATAGAGTCCAGGTTCTTTAATAATATATTCGACCCCTTTATCTTCAAATTGAGTAATATTTTCTAATAGTGGTTTACGAGGCTCAAAACTTCCTAAACCACTGGCAATGGCTACAACCGGTGCTTTGTGTTGCGTTCCTTTATTTGTGGTTACAATAAAAAAACCGTCTTTTTGCTTATCTATAGTCTCTGCACGCTCTCCTAATGTAAAACCAGGCTCAAATTGCTTACATTGCTCCATTAATTTATCGGTTAAATCACCAGCTAAAATTTCTGGATAAGCAGGAATATCGTAAATAGGCTTTTTAGGATAAATTTCAGAACATTGTCCACCAGGTTGAGGTAAGGCGTCTATTAAATGACATTTTAATTTTAACAATCCTGCTTCAAAAACAGCAAAAAGCCCAGTTGGGCCAGCACCGATAATAATTATATCTGTTGTAATCATTGAATTGTAATATTGAAAGCAAAATTAACACTCTGCTTCTTTACAAAATGTGACATTTATCACATTAGCTATTCTACGTTAATAACCTGTTCTATTTGAGGCGCGTATTTTTTTATGGTCATTTCTACACCAGACTTTAATGTCATTTGATTTACGCTGCAAGAAATACAAGCACCTTGAAGTTGCACCTTTACCAACTTATCATCTTCGATAGACAATAAGGAAATATCGCCACCGTCACTCTGTAGAAATGGACGGATTTCGTCTAGTGCTTTCTCAACATTTAATTTAAGCTCTTCTGTACTCATTTATTTCTTTTTTACAGCAGAACAACCTGCCATTGTTGTAATCTTAATTGCTTCGGTTTCTGGCAAGTTTTCATTTCTAAAAACAACTTGCTCCACAACACGTTTAGTTAAATCTTCGAAAGCTTCTTCTATTGGTGTTGCTATTTGTAAAGCAGCTGGACGTCCAACATCTCCAGCTTCTCTTATGCTCTGTACTATAGGAATTTCTCCTAAGAAAGGAACTTGTAAGTCTTCTGATAGATGTTTAGCACCTTCTTTTCCAAATATATAGTATTTATTTTCAGGTAATTCCTCTGGCGTAAAATATGCCATATTCTCTACTATCCCTAAAACAGGGACGTTAATACTGTCTTGTTGAAACATAGCCACACCTTTTTTAGCATCTGCTAAAGCTACGTTTTGTGGTGTACTCACAACAACTGAACCTGTAATTGGCAACGCTTGCATAATACTTAAATGTATATCTCCTGTTCCTGGAGGTAAATCCAACAATAAAAAATCTAACTCACCCCAAGCTGCATCAAAAATCATTTGATTTAATGCTTTACTTGCCATTGGTCCACGCCATATGACGGCCTGGTCTGGTTTAGTAAAAAAACCAATAGATAATACCTTAACACCATAGTTTTCTACGGGTTTCATTTTTGATTTTCCTTCAATATTTACTGATAATGGTCGCTCATTAGCAACATCAAACATTATCGGTATAGATGGTCCGTAAATATCGGCATCTAATACACCAACTTTAAATCCCATTTTTGCTAAGGTCACCGCTAAATTTGCGGTTACGGTAGATTTCCCTACACCACCTTTACCAGATGCCACCGCTATTATATTTGAAATACCAGGAATTGGCTTTCCCTTAATTTCGTTTTTAAGTTTAGGGGTTTCAGGTACTTCTACCTTTATGTTTACTTTAATTTTTGCTTTTTCATAAAGCTCACGGTGAATGGTTTGCAAAATTTCAACTTCGGTCTTTTTACGTGCCTGAAGACTAGGGTTTCTTATTGTAACATCTACTATAACTTCGTCTGCAAAAGTAACGACGTTTGTAACCGCTCCACTTTCAACCATATTTTGCCCTTCACCAGGTACTGTAATGGTTTTTAAAGCGTTGAGTATATCTTGTTTGTTAAGCTTCACTTCTATCTAGATTAATTCTAAACGCAAAGATACTGCTAAAAGTTTATATTTTTCGTTAAGAAAATTGAAAAGTAAAATAGGTGGATTTGGTTACTGAATGATACTTATTTTAATTCATCTGATGGATTCCAAAAAACAGTTTCTAGATTTTGAATTTGATTATCAACGATTTTAATACCCTCACCTTCTAAAAGTTGCTGCATGAGGTTAGTCCCTTCAAAATGATGTTTACCTGTGAGCAATCCTTTTCTATTTACTACACGATGTGCTGGTACGTCTTTTCCATGAGAGCCATTCATAGCATAACCAACTATACGGGCACTTCTCACAGCGCCAAGATAATTGGCAATAGCGCCATAACTTGTAACTCTACCATAAGGAATTTGACAAACAACTTCGTATACGCGCTCAAAAAAGGACTCGGTAGAAGCTTTCATATTACAACTCTCTGAGGATATTTATAAAGGTAATTAAGGCAACTAAACCTGTAATACTACCTATAATATAATTCATGTTTTTTTGAGAAGTAAAGGCTTTATCCTTTATTCTATCAAAAAAGAAAATATAAATATATAGCATTACAAATGTTCCCATGGCTGCACCAGTAACGTATGTAATGATGCTCAATCTTTCAAAATCCATAATACCAAATGACGCCAAGGTTATGGTCATGTAGGCTTGGTAAGGAATAGGAAAAACATTTAAGCTAGACAATAACATCCCATAGAAAAAACGTCTTTTTTTACTTCGAATATCTTCTTCAACGATTGGTTGTGCTTCTCCTTTTTGTTTGGAAGCTAATACTAAAAAATAGACAGTGATTAGCACGAAAATGACAAAAGCTACACGTTGTAAGATTTCAACGATATCAGGTCTATTACTTAAGTATCTTGAAAAAATGGCAGCAATATATGTCTGTACAAATACAACTAAACAAACTCCTGTAGAAAACATAACACCTCGACCAGCACCTTCTTTGAGACTTATTTTTGCAGCTGTCATGTTTAAAAGGCCTGGCGGAATTACACCAATTAAAGCCACAAAAAGGCCAAGAAAAAAGACGATTGTGATACTCAAGATTTAGTTAATTAGAAATCTAATATACGTAATTGGTTTGTTTTGCTCTAAATATTGACTCTCGTAGTAAGTTTGAATTTCTGTAACTTCCTTAGGGCTACCTTCTTGTTTATAAATATTATGATTCGCATAAAACACCTCATAACCAGCACCGTGTAGTAAGCCTAAAGTATACCCATGCATAAACTCGCTATCGGTTTTTAGATGCATAATACCTTTTGGCTTTAAGACTTTCTTATAACGCTCTAAAAATTTAAGATTGGTCATCCTATGTTTAGTTCGCTTGTATTTTATTTGTGGATCCGGGAATGTAATCCAAATTTCGTCAACTTCATTTTCTGCAAAGGCATAATCGACAAGTTCTATTTGTGTGCGAATAAATTTAGCATTTGAGATGTTTTCTTCTACAGCGGTTTTGGCTCCTCTCCAAAAACGCGCTCCTTTAATATCTATGCCAATAAAATTCTTGTCTGGATAGCGTTTTGCTAGACCAATAGTGTATTCTCCTTTACCACAGCCTAACTCTAAAACAATAGGATTATCGTTTCTAAAAATGTCCTTGTTCCAATTGCCTTTAGGTTTAAAATTCCCTTCGGTTAACTCTTCTCTTAAAGGTTGAAAAACGTTTTCAAAAGTTTCGTTTTCCTTAAAGCGTTTTAGTTTGTTTTTGCTTCCCACAATAATTTAATCTTTCGACAAAATTAAGGAAACATTTTAGGTTTATCTTTGTTATGATGAAATGAAACGAATTTTAGTAGCACCATTGCATTGGGGATTGGGTCATACCACAAGGTGCATTCCGATTATAAAAGCTTTAATAACTGAAGGCTTCGAGCCTATGTTAGCTTCTGATGGTGGCGCATTAGAGTTACTAAAATAGAATTTCCTAAACTTAAAGCTTTTGAGCTGCCTTCTTACAACATCTCTTATCCAAAAAAAGAGACTAATTTCAAGCTGAAGTTCCTAAAGTATTCTCCTCATATTCTTAAAACAATTCATCTTGAAAAAAATATGTTGCTAAACTCGCAAAAGCCAAAAAACTTAATGGTATTATTTCAGATCATCGTTTTGGTGTTATAAATTCTAAAATTCCTTAAGTTTATATAACACACCAATTAAATGTTTTTAGTGGAAAAACCTCTTGGCTAAGTAGAAAATTACATCAGAGCATCATCAGAAAATTTGATGAATGCTGGGTGCCATATTTTGAAAACGAACCAAACTTAAGTGGTCAACTTGAACATTCAAAGCAGGAGTTTGAGGATTTGAAATATATAGGACCTCTTAATCGATTTGAAAAATAAAACCTTAAAATATCTATTGACATACTTATTATTTTTTCTGGCCCAGAACCTCAACATACTAAGTTCGAAAATAAATTGTTGGCATTATTAAAAAAGTGATAAAAGAAACATAGTCTTTGTAAGAGGAATTATTGAAAACTAGCAAAAAATCGAGGAAATTATATAATTTGAACGTCCGTAATATGTCATAAATTGATTTTAATTTAATATAGCATTGAGTACTTCGACTAGGCTCTGTGACCACGCTCTGTGACCACGCTCGAAATGACAGAGAAATCATTATATTTTTCAATTTATGATTAAAAAAGGATAATCAATACAACGGTTATGGATTTAGCAAAGCTTGGTAAAAAGGCAATTTTTGTTCCAACGCCAAGACAGTTTGAGCAATTGTATTTAGCAAAAATATTTGACGATAATTTAATAGCTTATTCAGTATCACAAGATAAATTATCAGAAAGTAGTTTAAGTCTTGGGCATCAATATTCTGGGTTTAGAACATTTGATTCTTAGATAAATTACAAAAACTTATTTAGCCTTTTCTAATGTAAAAGAAAATTCGCTTCCTACATTAGGTTCGCTCTCTACATAAATTTTTTCATTATGGGCCTCAATAATATGTTTTACAATGGAAAGTCCAAGACCAGAACCACCTTCTTTTCTAGAACCACTTTTATCCACGCGGTAGAAGCGCTCAAACAAACGACTAAGGTGCTCTTTGGCTATGCCTTCACCATTGTCTGTTACACGTACAATAACTTTATTTTTTATTAAATTTTCGATACTCACTTCTGTAGTTCCATGCTCTAACCCATATTTTATGGAGTTGACAATAAGGTTACTCAAAATCTGTTGTATACGTTCTTTATCGGCATTGACAGATATTGGTGATGTATAATCCTTGTCAAAAGTTAATGTAACTTTTTTCTTGGCAGCTTTCATTTCAAAAAGCTCAAAGACATTTTGGACTAATTCAACAATATCAAACTTTTCAATAGTAAGGCTTAAATCTCCAACTTCTAATTTGGTAATCATATCCAAATCTTTCAAAATATAGCTCAATCGCTCAACACCTTTACTTGCTCGGCTTAGGTATTTATCTCTTACTTTTTTATCATTTATAGCACCATCTAAAAGTGTTTCTATATAGCCTTGAACCGTAAAGAGTGGAGTCTTTAACTCATGAGAAACGTTACCTAAAAACTCCTTACGATATTCTTCACGGACTTTGAGTGTTTCAATTTCTATCTTTTTATCACGCGCGTATCTATCTATCTCTTTGGTCAACGTATTCATATCTGTTGTTATAGGTTGCTGCCTTAAATCTGTAGACTCTAAAAGCGTTAAATCATCGTAGATTTTTTTTACTCTTCGATAAATAAAATATTCTACTCTATATTGAATCACAGCAAAACAAACAAAAAAGCAAGAAAATGGGAATACCAAAAACTCCCAATCTAAGGTGTGAAAAAAACAGAGAAATAATGCCATATAAACCGAAGCAACTAGTGTAACGTAAGCAGCAGTTTTGGAGGCAAATTTATAAGATTTTTTGAGTGGTTTTTGCATTAGTCAACAAACTTGTAACCAACACCTTTTACTGTTTTAAAAGATTTATCACCGATTTTTTCTCTGAGCTTTCTGATGTGTACGTCTATAGTTCTTCCGCCTACGACGACTTCATTACCCCAGACTTTATCTAAAATCTCCTCGCGATTAAATACTTTACCTGGCTTGGTTGCTAATAAAGATAGTAATTCAAACTCTTTTCTTGGTAAGATTATTTCTTTTCCTTTATTGGTAATCTTGTATTCTTCTCTATTGATGATTAGTTCACCTATTTTAGTAATCCCATCTGATGAATTTTCGGAATCCTTGAGGCGTCTCAATAATGCTTTGACTTTACTAACTAATACTTTTGGTTTTATAGGTTTTGTAATATAATCGTCAGCACCAGCATCAAAACCTGCAACCTGTGAATAATCTTCACCTCTAGCTGTTAAAAACGTAATGACTGTATTGGTTAAATCTGGTATCTCTCTGAGCTTTTCACAAGCTTCTATACCATCCATTTCTGGCATCATCACATCTAGAATAATAAGGTGTGGTTTATACTTTTTTGCACTTTCTATAGCTTCAACACCGTTTTTAGCAGTTGTAACTTGGTAACCTTCTGATGACAAGTTATAACCAACAATTTCTAAAATATCGGCTTCATCATCAACTAATAAAATTTTAATATCTCTTTTTTTCAAAATTAAGGTAGAATTATAACTTCTGGTAAATATAATTATAATCCTAAATAAAATTTACAGATTACAAATTGATAACAATTCCCTAACATTTATCGGATAAAATTACACTTTATCGGATTAAAAAAATTTAACTTTAAATAATTGTAAAATGAAGACTTAATTGCTTATTTCCATTTACTTAAAGTTAATTTTCTTCTTATATTTAAATAATTTAACTACAATTAATTATGAAAAAACTTTACTTTTTACTTTTTACTTTTTTAATTTCTGCTGTTTCTTTTGGGCAGGTGATAAATGAAGTTGATGCTGATACCCCTGGTACAGATGCAGCTGAATTTGTTGAAATTTTTTGGACGCCCAATACATCGCTTGATGGTCTAGTAGTTGTATTTTTTAATGGTAGTGACGATGCTAGTTACTTATCTTATGATTTAGATGGATTTTCTACCGATGCAAATGGTTTCTTTATTTTAGGAAATACCGCAATAATATCTGCAGGTGATTTAGAGATTCCTCCTGGAGGATCTAGCGCAATACAAAATGGAGCAGATGCTGTAGCTTTAATTAGTGGTAACGCATCTGACTTCCCCAATGATACTCCTATTACTCCTTTTCCTATGGGAACAACTTTAATTAGTGGTGTTGTTTATGACACTAATGATGGAGATGATACAGCATTACTTTCTGCTATTGGAGGTATCCAATATAATGAGGATGAAAACATGTCTAAAGACACTCAGTCTGTTCAAAGAAATATTGATGGAACTTATACTGTAAAAAACATAACTTTTAGAGCTTCTAATGATGCTGCAGTATGCGAATTAACTATCGGTGCTGTAAATGCTGTATGTGATAACATTACTTCAGGTACGGATACATACACAGCTACTATATCATTCACAGGCGGTGGCACTTCAACTTACACAGTGACTGCAGATTCTGGAACTGTAGATTTATCAATGGGTAATCCTTCTATGGACGCCTCTGGTACAATTACAGTTAATAGTGTAAATGAAGGCACGGATGTTATTGTAACTATTCAAGATGGTGGATTATGTGATATAGATACTACTGTAAATGCTGTAGATTGCATCCCTGTGCTTACACTTCCTATATCGGAAGATTTTACATATGCAGACGGCCCGTTAGTTAGCAATCCAAATTGGTCAAACTTTTCAGGTATAAATGAAGATTTACAAATAGTATCTGGACAGGCTTTAGTAAAACATGGGAGCCCTAGTGAAGATGCTAGTATTGCATTTACTCCTGTAGCAGGAGATATCTATTTTGGTATTGACTTCACCGTACAAGACCCAGGATCTGTTATTTCTGGTGGTAATTATGAATATTTTGCTTTCTTTAAAGATAATTCTTTTGGCTTTAGTGGCAGATTGAGTATTGTCGAAGCTAATACTCCTGGAAATGATTTCACAGTTGGTATCGCAACAGATAGCAGCACTGAAGACGCCATTTGGGCAACTGACTTTTCTTTTGGAACTACATATAGAGCCGTGTTAAGATATAATCAGTCTACCAACATATCGGAACTTTGGATTGATGCTGCATCTGATACAGATACCTCTATCTTGGGAGCTGATTTAGACGATGCTAACGCTCGAACAATTTCTGAACTTGGATTAAGACAATCTGATTCTTCGCAAAATGAAGGAGTTTTAGTTGACAACCTTCTTATTGGTCAAACCTTTATACAAGTTCTTTCAGCGAATAACAATTTCCAGATAAGAGAATTCTCAATTTACCCTAACCCAACAAACACTGGCGAGATAACTATTTCTTCTGTAAATACTGCACCAATTACAGTTACAGTTTTTGATATGCTAGGTAAGCAAGTTAAAAATGAAACTATTTCTAACAATAAATTAAATGTTTCTAACTTGAAATCTGGAATTTATTTGACAAAAATCACTCAAGACGGTGCAACAAGCACTAAAAAATTAGTGATTAGATAAGTTATAAAAATTTTAATAGTTGCAAAAAGGCGTTACCCATTGGTAGCGCTTTTTGTTTTACGTAGCTTTGTAATATGATTGATAACAGCGAAATTTTTAACATAACTTCTGATGAAGAATTTAAAGCTATGGCTTTAAAAGTATTTAAATTTCAGTTTGAAAATAATCACGTTTACCGCTCGTTTTGCGACTTACTTTTTAAGCATCCATCGGATATTACAAAAGTTGAAGACATCCCTTTTTTACCTATTCAATTTTTTAAATCGCATAGTATACTTTCTTCAAAAAATAATATAGAAAAAACCTTTTCTAGTTCTGGGACAACAGGAAGTGTAACGAGTAAACACCATGTTACTGATTTAAAACTTTATGAAGAAAGTTTTAGAAAAGGATTCCAACATTTCTATGGTACTATAGAAGACTATGTTGTTTTGGCTTTACTACCAAGCTATCTTGAACGTGAAGGATCTTCACTCGTTTATATGGTCAAAGACTTTATAAAAGAATCTAAACATCCCGAAAGTGGATTTTACCTCAACAATTTAGACGAACTCTCTAAAACTTTAAAACAACTTGAATCTCGGGGTCAAAAAACACTACTCATTGGTGTTTCATTTGCTCTGCTAGATTTAGTTGAAAAAGAAAAATTCGATCTTAAAAGCACGATTGTCATGGAAACTGGCGGAATGAAAGGTCGCCGAAAAGAAGTGATTCGTACCGAATTACATCAAGTTTTAAGTTCAGGTTTTGGGGTTAATAAAATTCATAGCGAGTATGGCATGACAGAGCTTTTAAGTCAGGCGTACTCAAAAGGTCATGGTGTTTTTGAATGTCTACCGTGGATGAAAATTTTTACACGAGATACAGAAGATGCACTTTCTATTCAGAAAAAAAACAAATCTGGCGGCATTAATATTATAGATTTAGCGAATATTAATTCCTGCTCATTTATTGCTGTACAAGATTTAGGAAAGGTTTATAACGATGGAACTTTTGAAGTTATTGGCCGTTTCGATAATTCTGATGTCCGTGGTTGTAACCTCATGGTTTTGTAAGTAAGTTTTTAAGGTTTCGACATAGTTTCTAAACAAATACATTATGAGATTTACACTAATAGTATGACTAATTAGCATTACAAGTTTAAATGCGCAATCTATAGACTACAACCTCAAAAAAGGATATTTAGCAGAAGGTTACGACGTTGTAGAATATTTTAACAACATACTATCGAAGGCAAAAAAAGTTTCACTACAACTCACGATAATGTGAAATATAAATTTGCTTCTCCGAAAAATTTAGATATATTTTTGAAAACTCCAGAAAAGTACTCGCCTCAATATGGTGGCTATTGTGCTTATGCCGTTGCTGTAAAATCTAAAAAAGTAAACAGTGACCCAGAAACCTTCGAAATCCGAGATGGAAAACTCTATTTGTTTTATAATTCATGGGGTACAAATACATTAGAATTGTGGAAAAAAGAAAATGTGAAAGGTTTACAGAAAAAAGCCGACCAAAATTGGGAAGCTATTAAAAATTAATAAATAGTTAAAAGTTGATTGATTGGGTGGAAGTGCTCGGAGGAATCTGGGCACTTTTTTTTCATTCTGAAACAAATTCAGAATAATAGAAGCAATTAAATCACTTTAATGATATAAGTATTACGTTTCCCTTTATTCAAAATAATATACTTACCATTTATCAAATCTTCGGAAGTAATGGTATAATCTTCTTTCACTTTCTCCTTATTTACAGAAACCGAATTTTCTTTTAAAGCACGTCTTGCTTCGCCATTAGAATTTAGAAATTCTGTTTTTGCGGCTAAAGCGGCAATCATATCTAAACCATTTTCTAATTCTGATTTTGACAATTCGGCTTGAGGTACACCTTCAAACACATCTAAAAATGTATTCTCATCTATTGTTGCAATATCAGACTTAAATGTTTTACTGAATAATAGATTAGATGCTTTTTCGGCATTTTTAAAATCCTCTTCAGAATGTACCATTGTGGTAATTTCTTGAGCTAAACGTTTTTGAAGTTTGCGTTGGTGTGGGGCTTGTTTATGGACTTCGACAATTGTATTGATTTCCTCTTGTCTTAAAAATGTAAAAATCTTAATATATTTTTCAGCATCTTCATCACTAGAATTTAACCAATACTGATAGAATTTGTATGGCGAAGTGCGATTAGCGTCTAACCAAACATTTCCACCTTCAGATTTTCCAAACTTAGAACCATCACTTTTAGTTATTAATGGACATGTAATTGCAAAACCTTTGCCATTTCCTATTCGGCGAATTAATTCTGTACCTGTAGTAATGTTTCCCCATTGGTCACTACCGCCCATTTGTATGGTACAATTATCGGCTTTAAATAAGTGTAAAAAATCGTAACCTTGAACCAATTGATAGGTGAACTCGGTAAAACTCATCCCATCTCCAGACGACTCACTAGAAATCCTGTTTTTTACAGAATCCTTTGCCATCATATAATTAACAGTGATATGCTTCCCTACATCTCTAATAAATTCTAGGAATGAAAATTCCTTCATCCAATCGTAATTATTAACCAATTTTGCAGCGTTTGGTGCATCACTTTCAAAATCAAGAAAGTGTGCTAACTGAGCTTTAATAGCCTCTTGGTTGTGTCGCAGGGTTTTTTCATCTAACAAATTACGTTCACTAGATTTTCCTGAAGGGTCACCAATCATACCTGTTGCGCCACCGACCAAAGCTACTGGCTTATGCCCACAACGTTGGTAATGCGCCAATAACATAATTGGTACCAAATTACCAATGTGTAAAGAATCCGCAGTTGGGTCAAAACCTACATAAGCACTACGCATAGCTTCTGCTAAATGCTCCTTAACGCCTGGCATACTGTCGTGCAACATGCCCCTCCATTTTAACTCTTCTACAAAATTGTTATTCATCGGGTATTTATTTCAAAAATTAGTTGCACAAAGATATGTTTCCGCTTGTAAACACAAAAGACAAATGCAAAAAACACTACCTTTACTTTTATGATTTTAGTTACTGGCGGAACAGGATTGGTAGGTTCTCATTTGCTTTACAAATTGCTTCAGACTGAAGAAAAAGTAAGAGCAATTTACAGACGTGCTCATAAATTAGACGCTACAAGACACGTTTTTAGTTACTATTCTAAAAATTGGGAAACACTTTATAAAAAGATTGAATGGATTGAAGCTGACATTACAAACATTCCAAAACTACAAGAAGTTTTTCATGGTATTACTCATGTTTACCATTGTGCCGCATTTATTTCTTTTGAACCCGACAAATACAGAACGTTGCGCCAAGTAAATATAGAAGGTACAGCAAATATCGTAAATCTCTGCATTAGTCATAAGGTTAAAAAACTATGCCATATTAGTTCTATTGCAGCTATTGGGAAGACTAATCATCCTGAAAAATTAATTACTGAGCAGACACCTTGGAATCCTGAAGAAGACAATAATGTTTATGCGATTACAAAATATGGTGCTGAACTAGAAGTTTGGCGAGGCTCACAAGAAGGTTTGGATGTTATTATTGTTAATCCAGGAATAATTTTAGGACCTGGTTTTTGGCATAGTGGCGGAAGTGGAAGCTTATTTAATCAGATTTATAAAGGACTTAACTTTTATACGGAAGGTGGCTCTGGTTATATTGATGTTTTGGATGTTAGCGATATTATGATGCAGCTCATGGATAGTGATATTAAAAACGAAGGTTATATTCTGGTAGCTGAAAATCTACTATTCAAAGATTTTAATCAAAAAGCTAGTGAAGCATTAGGTGTTTCAACAAAACTGAAATTAGTAAAGTCTTGGCAACTTAATATTTTATGGCGATTAGATTGGCTTAAGCATAAAATATTTGGAAAACGAAGACAATTATCAAAACAATTGGCAAAAACCTTAACTACTGAAGCGAATTATGATAATAGTAAAATTAAAGAAGCACTAGGTTTTGAGTTTACCGATAGTGAAACTTCAATTAAAAAAGTGGCTACTTATTTTTTGGTAGATTTGCAGGCTAAAACCTAAATGCCGCAGACAATAACAAAAAGCGTTCTTGTAAATTATACTGGAAAATTGTAGTCGAAAAATCTGAGGTATTGATGTTTTGAAAAACTTTGTTATTAAGCAAATTATTAGCTCTTAATATATACTCAATTTTGCTCTTCTTTGGTTTAAAGATTATTTTAGCATCCAAAAACACATCGCCACGAATAGCAGTATTCAAATCTGGTTTAAAGTATTGACTCTCTGCAATAAACTGAAAATTATCCTTGATATATTTTACAGAAAAATCATTTTGAAACGATGTAAAACTATTGGACGGATTACCTTCATTTGTAAAGGTATTGTTATTTATAAGTGTCTTGATCCTAAAATTTAACGCGCCTTTGAAGCCTGTACGTATATCAAAAGACGCAAACAAATTCTCACTTGTATTGTTTCTCAACTTTGAATTATTAATAATATTCTGAAACTCACTGATGTTATAATTACTGTTAAGATTTACGGTAGATTTTAAAAAACTAAAATACTTCTCGGTACGTAAACCAAAACTTAGGTTTCTGTTATTTGTAACATCTAAAATAGACGTTGAAAATGTAAGGTCTTCATCTATATTTAATTGAGAAATGTATCCAAATTTGTTAAAGCTATAATTACTGTAAAGATTAAATTGAAACAAGTTATAGAAATCATTAATGCGATAACTCAAATTATAACTTTGATTATTAAGTAAATTAAACCGGAAGTCATTATTTAGAAACGACCTGTTATTTACCAATACCAAACCTGAAAAAATAGTTCTATCGTCTGGTAGGTTATTTGAAAGTTGATAATTAAAAGTAATACTTGATTTTTTACTAATATAATGACTTACCGATGCGGATGTATAAACCGTAAAAATAGACGTGTTAAAATCTTCGGCAACATTAACATCGTTTAGCTGAATATAAAAAAACTCGTTTCGTAATGTAGCGCGAAAACCCCATTTTTTAAGTCTGTATTTATAGTCTAGGTTTAAGAAGGATTTAGCAACACGATAGTAAATATCATTAGTTAACGAAGTTTGGCTAGTGGTTGCACCAAGCAAATTAGTGTTTACAAAATCTTCGGTAAACGTGTAGCCTAACTCAAAATCATATCTGCTTTTATTTTGTTTGGATAGCCACACGGATTTTATGTTAAATCTATTTTTTCTAAACTCAATATTCTGCGTTAAATCCTGTTCATTAGAGACTCTGAAGTCTTGTGGTAAATCGTTGTAAGAAACATCAAAAACCGTTTGAAACAGGCTTTTTTTGCTGTACTTGTTTGTGTACTCTACCCTGTTATTAAAAAATACATCGTTGCTTGTGTTTGTATTTGTAAATGGATTAGCGTTATTAAAACCCGTTGAACTATTTTGAATATCTAGACCTTCAAACCGTCCTTTTGACGTTAGTAATTGTTTGGTGTTAACTGTATGCCTTAACTCATAACTTAAGGCATTAATGGTTGGTCTTTTAACTAAATTTTCTTGGGTTTGAATATTTATCTCTTCATTACCAAATGTATTGTTTATATTACTCTGTTCGTCTCTAATAAGTCTATCAGAAAAATGGTTGTAATTAAGTCGTAGCGTTATACTTTTATTGAGTTTAAGAAGTGCGTTTAAGCTCCCAAAAAAATTACTGTTTACACGAGTTCTATTATCAGGCAAGACAGAATTAAAGCCATTACTATTTACTAAATTAGTGCTACGTTGGGCTAATTCTGATAATCTAGAAATATCAAAATTATTAGATACAAAATTATAAGGGCTATAATTATCACCCAGATTATTATAACTTAGTGAGCCAAACCCCTTAAGTTTTTTTGAAACTGAAAGTAGGTTGAGCCTCGCCAACTGCTTGGCATCGATACCAGCACCAAGTTGTGCATCGCCAGAGATGTCTGTTTTACCTTGTTTTAGCTTTAGATTAATAGCAACATCTTCCGAAGATTTTATGCCTTTTAGTAATGGGTTGTCATCGTAATCCTCATAGGCTTCTACACCATCAATAATATCTGAGCTTATATTTTTTGTGCCGATAGTGTAATTAGAATCAAAAATATTATCATTATCTAAAAGTAAGCGGGTTACCGTTTTACCTTTAAATTTAATCTGTCCGTTGTCTTCAAACCTTATACCGGGCAGTTTTTTAAGGATGTCTTCTACAACTCGTTCGCTACCATCTTTAAAGTTGCTTATTTTATAGACTGTGGTATCTTTTTTTATGGTAATGGGTTCTTTTTTTGCTTCAATTAACACTTCATCTAAAGCATTAATGCGTTCTCTTAAGATGAAATTGATGTAATAAGTATTACTACTTACACCATCTTTAATTTTTATGATTTTTTTTGATTTTAAATGACTGATAATTGAAGTTTCAATTATAAATTCTTTGTAGTCTTTAGGTAATGTTTTGGTGAAATTTCCATTAGTATCTGTACTTGTAAAATCTATGAGTTTATTATCGGCGGTTTTTATTAAAATATTAACCTTAGCTATTGGTTCAGTTGTTAATGAATCTGCAACTGTACCTTTAAGTATATGCTGTGCATTGCTAAAGTTAAGGCATAAAAAAAATAGAACCATTATCAAAATGGCTCTATTTTTTTTAAATGATATCAAAATATTACTCATCTACAATGCGTTCTATCTTCATTTTTGGTATAGTTGTAGAACCTCCTGATTCATCAGTATAGCTCTGCATTTCATAGTACTTTTTGGTATATTTTTCTTGAAACTCTTCCCAAGAAATAGCCTTTTTGAGATTAAATCTTAATGGCACCTCAGCGACAACATTTTTTACATCTATTGTATTGGCTTTTATTTTAAAAACATTGTCTAAAGAATAAACTTCTAATATTACACCCGGTAAGCCTTCAAACTTCCAAGGACCAATAGAAAATGGTAAATCTGTTGTAAAATAAGCTACATAATCTCTGCCCCTAAAAGACATTATAGCCATTTGGCATTTATAGCCTAAAATAGTTTTATATTCATCCTTTAAAGACCAATTAAATATTTCAAAACTATCTTTGACTTCAAATGGTTTTAAGACAATCCTCTCAATACTGTAAATCTCTTTACTAGAAAAATCTTTATATAATATAGGATTCTTATCTGATTTAACCTTGAACATAATTTGCCCTTCAGAAATATCAACTTCCTCGTCAGATTGGGAGCTAGTACCAGTATAATCCATTTCATATGAGGAATGTATACCATTATATGTTAAAAAAGCATTAACTTTTATTTCTGTTGGCATACTTTTAAAATGTGTCGCATGATAGTAATCTATAGCTAAAAGTACATTCTTTTCTTGGGCATTTGAAAAAAAAGCTATTAATACTATTAAAACCTTTAATGACTTCATATTGTTTTACGAGTAATACTAGATTATTTATAACTGATCTGCTATAAAAGCTTGAGCTTCTTGTGAGGCTAAACGGCATGAACGCGCTTGAGCTAAATCATCATAACCACCAACGCATTTAGTAATTTGGGTATGCGGCTCACCGTTAAATGTTATATAAGCGGTACAGCACTTTATAAAAACATCATCAACGCTTTTAGATTCTTCATTGATTGAATTAGTAAATGCAAAAGAACTCACAAAAGTTAAAATTAATAAAAAAGATTTCATAATAAATAAATTTAAGTTAAAATTAATTTGTCTAAATTCTTACAATCTATCCACTACACCAATTAAAAAATTAATACCTTTATTAAAATTTTAATAACTATGAGTATTGGTAATAATATAAAAACAAAACGCTCGGAATTGGGCTTATCTCAAGAAATTTTAGCAGAAAAGCTACACATATCTCAAGCAACACTAAGTAACATTGAGGCTAACAAGTCTACACCAGACGTTATTTTATTACAGCAAATAGCAGACATATTAGACACTAATATTAATGAGTTATTAGACGGAAATACAATTATAATAAACAACACCAATCAAAAAGGTGGTATAGGATACGCTGAGGTGGTTAATAAATTTTCTGACAAACTAATTGCATTGCATGTAAAACAATTAGCAGAAAAAGATGATTTAATAAAGGAACTTATTAGTAAACTGAGTAAAAGTTAATTTTTCTTGGCACCAAACCATAAAGTGTGTAAGTAAAGTTATTCTGAAATTTTTCTGGGGCAATTTTTCTATTGCCCAATGGGGAAAAATTTCGGAAATAACTTTACGATATAATATTCAGTAACTTTATAAA
>NZ_JABDQL010000148.1 GCF_013042245.1 Winogradskyella sp.
AACTGTTAAGTACAAAAGAGTATTGCATTAAAGCATGTGTATGAAAATTTTACCTAAAAGGGATTCTTAGCAGTTTAATCTAAAATGTTGAAAACATGAACTTTAAACATAATTTATTCGTATGAAATTTATATAAGAAAGAGACCAAAAAAGAAGAGGTTATATCTTTCAAAAAGACAACATTACCAAAACCGTTGCAGGATTTGTAGCTTTTGCACTAATTGTATTAATAAGTGCTGTTACAATCTCAGGAATATATTTTAAAATCTAGTTTTAAAAAAACACATAAATAAAAAAGCTCAGTAAAACTGAGCTTTTTTTGTCGGGGTGGCAGGATTCGAACCTGCGACCTCCGCGTCCCAAACGCGGCGCGATAACCGGGCTACGCTACACCCCGAATTGATTATCTATTTAAGGAGTGCAAATATATACAAAATACAAGGTTTACCAAACAACTTTTCAAATCTATTTAACCTTAACAAATAATTTAGAAGACCTCCTTATTTATATCTGTTAATTTGCACTCATGTATATAACCAATAACCTAAAAATTATTACATCTAAAAATTTATTATCTATCGTTTTTTGCTGGTTTTTCCTGTCTGCTTATTCGCAGATTAAGGGAAAGGTAATAGATATAAATTCTGGGGTTGGATTATACGGCGTCAAAATCACTTCTGATTCTGAGGATACAACTTTTTCCGACCAATTAGGGCATTTTGAAGTTAAAGATTTAGGAATCTATACATTTAGTCGCATAGGCTACCAAGAAACCTTACAAATTTTAAATACTAATGAGTTTACCATAATTCAATTACAACCAAAGCTTTCAGAACTTAACGAAGTAATTATTGATGCCAATCACATACCTAAGTCGTTAAAAAAGTCTGTGGTTACTTCTACACTAATCTCAGAGAAGGATATTCAGCTTGGTAACGACATTAATATCTCTCAAGTTTTAAACAGAGCACCTGGACTCTTTATGCAAAGCGGTGCTTTAAACACCAATAGACTAACTATTAGAGGTATAGGTTCAAGAAATTTATTCGGCACATCAAAAATAAGAGCTTATTTTAAAGACATTCCTTTAACTGATGGTAGTGGCGCCACAAATATTGAAGATTTTGAACTCAATGCGATAGCTCAAATAAAAGTAACTAAAGGTGCTACTTCGAGCGTTTATGGCGCTGGTTTAGGAGGCACAATTCAACTTAACCCAACTAATTCTTATCTTCATAAAACATCTATAAATACAGAATTGACCGTCGGTTCTTTTGACCTTTATAAATCAACCATCAATTTTAACCACGGAACATCAAAACATAGTTTTAGAGGCATATATAGTAACACGTCTTCGGATGGTTTTCGAGATAACAACAATTATAATAGACAAACCTTCACCATAACTTCTAATCATTTTATAGACGATAAAGATGAACTTACATTTTTAGGGAGTTATGTCGACTTAAAAGCATTTATCCCAAGCTCTATCAATCAAGAAGTATTTTCTAATAACCCAAGTGCAGCCGCTTTTACCTGGCGGCAAGCTCAGGGTTTTGAAGATTCACAACGTGGTATTTTTGGAGCAACTTGGGACCATATTTACAACCCAAAACTAAAGCAAATCACGAGTATTTTTACTTCTTTTAGAAATGGTTATGAGCCACGTCCTTTTAATATTTTGGACGAAAGTACTTTTGCTTACGGTTTTAGGAGTCGTTTATTAGGAAATACCGACCTTTTTAAAAAACCACTCACCTACACCATTGGTGGAGAATATTTTAAAGACAATTACCAATCACAAACTTTTGAGAACTTATATCAAGATTTTTCTGCAGGAACGGGAAGTGTTCAGGGAAACGAACTTTCAAATTTTAAAGAGGACCGAAATTATTTTAACCTTTTTTTTGAGTTAAATTTTGAATTATCAGATAAAACATCACTAGTAGCAGGGCTTAATTATAATGAAACAAGCTATGAGTTAGACGATAATCTCCCTGTCTCAGATAATAATATTGACCAATCGGGAAGTTTTAAATTTGATGGTATATTTTCACCAAAACTTGGTATATCACATCTTTTAACAGAGAAGATTAGTTTATATTCTAATATCAGCCAGGGCTTCTCTCCTATTTCCTTAGAAGAAACATTACTGCCAAGTGGACAAATTAATAACAATTTAAAACCCGAAACCGGTTGGAATTATGAAGTAGGAACTCGTGGAATTGTTTTCAATAATAAATTACAATTTAATTTGGCCATTTACAGATTAGATGTCCGAAATCTTTTGGTTGCCAGACGCACTGCTGAAGACCAATTTATTGGCATTAATGCTGGACAAACACTTCATGATGGATTAGAGTTATCATTAAACTCAAGTATAATTGATAAGGAAAATTTTAAGTTAAGTAGTTTCTTCAATTACAGTCTTAACAATTATAAATTTGAAGATTTCATAGATGGTGAAAACGATTTTTCAGATAATAATTTAACTGGAATTCCTTCAAGCATTATAAATGCAGGTATAGACTTTTCAACCAAATTAGGTTTTTATGGAAATATCAATTTTCAATATGTGGGCGAACAACCCATAACAGATAGTAACAGCTTATTTAGTAAAAGCTACAGTTTAACTAATATAAAAATTGGTTACAAAAAGGTATTTAAAAAGATTAAACTCCATCTCTTTTATGGACTAGACAATATTTTTGATGAGGCCTATGCATCTCAAATATTAATTAACGCTACAGGGTTTGGTGGTAGTGTACCTCGATATTTTTATCCAGGAAATCCTATCAATTATTATGCAGGACTAAATATTAATTACGTTTTTTAGTTAAAATATAAGTAACTTTAAGCATAAAATTTTTCATCATGAAACAGTTAAAACTTATAGTTCTTGCTTGTGGTATTATTTTTTCAGCATGCGGTCAAAAAAAAGAAAATAATAATGATAACGTCTCAAGTAATACGACTGAAAAACAAATAGAAGTTGGTACAGAATCTTCAGTAAAAGCTGAAGCTGCTACTAATATCAATTATTCTACTGAGACAGTTGTACCTGACTTAAACATCCCTTGGGGAATGGCTTTTTTACCTGATGGCGCCATGTTAATTACTGAAAAAAGCGGAGAATTAATTCATTTTAAAAATGGAAAAAAGACTGTGATTAATGGACTTCCAGAAATATATCTCCGAGGACAAGGCGGATTATTAGATATAGAATTACATCCCAAATATGCAGAGAATGGATGGTTATACATTATACACGCTTCTCCAGATGGAGAAGGTGACGGTGGTAATACGGCATTATTGAGAGCAAAAATAGAAGGTGATAAACTTGTTAACATAGAACGTCTTTACAAAGCAGAACCAAACTCAAAACGCGGGCAGCATTTTGGCTCTCGTATAGAATTTGATAATGAAGGCTACTTATACTTTTCTATCGGTGACCGTGGCAACCGTGATGAAAATCCACAGGACATTACTCGTGATTGTGGAAAAATTTATAGACTCAACGATGATGGTTCTATACCTAAATATAATCCTTTTGTAAACGAAGTCAATGCAAAAAAAGCCATATTCAGTTATGGACATAGAAACCCTCAAGGAATGGTAAAACATCCAGAAACTGGGAAAATTTGGATTCACGAACATGGACCAAAAGGTGGTGACGAAATTAATGTAGTGCAAAAAGGTAAAAACTTTGGATGGCCTGTGATTAGTTACGGTATTAACTATAGCGGTACAAAATTTACAGATGAAACAGCTAAAGCAGGAATGCAACAACCGCTATTTTATTGGGTGCCTTCGATTGCGCCTAGCGGGATGGATTTTGTAACATCCGATAAATATCCTAATTGGAAAGGAAATCTATTGGTGGGTGCTTTAAAGTTTGAATATCTAGAACGTCTTGTTATTGAAAACAATAAAGTAACTAAACGCGAAAAATTGCTAGAAGGCATGGGACGCGTAAGAAACGTGCGCCAAGGACCAGATGGTTATATCTACGTAGCTATAGAAAATATCGGTATTGTAAAGATTGTACCAAATTCATAAAAATTTATGAGATTAAAATTGATTATAGCCTTTCTTATTTTAAGCACGACGCTCTTAAGTTGTAATGATAAAAAGACAGAAGTCTACTATGGTAAAACAAATAAAGTTACATCTTTAGAACAATCGCCTTTAGAAAAAAGCATCAAAATTGGAAAAACTATTTACACTGATATGTGTGTGGTTTGTCATCAAGCCAACGGAAAAGGCGTACCAAAAGCGTTTCCACCATTAGCAAATTCCGATTACTTACAAGACAATCAAAAAGCCAGTATCATTGGCCTTAAGAAAGGTATGAAAGGTGAAATTATTGTCAATGGAAAAACCTACAACAGTTATATGGCTCCACTTGGACTTGGTAATGATGAAATAGCACACGTTATGAATTATATTAACCACACCTGGGGAAACAATTTTGCAGACATGCTTACTGAAGAAGAAGTGACAAAAGTCATCAAAAAATAAGCTTATTTGGCTAACTTTGCACTTCTAACAAAATCAAATCTATAGAAATGCTTATCATAGGAATTGCTGGAGGTACAGGATGCGGTAAAACTACGGTAGTTAATACACTTACAGACCAACTACCAGAAGGC
Source organism: Winogradskyella sp. (assembly GCF_013042245.1). Classification (GTDB taxonomy): domain Bacteria; phylum Bacteroidota; class Bacteroidia; order Flavobacteriales; family Flavobacteriaceae; genus Winogradskyella. The sequence continues at coordinate 4,653 of NZ_JABDQL010000148.1, forward strand.
GAAGTTGTCGTAATTTCACAAGATTCTTACTATAAGGACACCTCACACTTGAGCTATGACGAACGTGTAAAAATTAATTTTGATCATCCACATTCTATAGATTTTGAGTTACTGGTTCAACATCTTAATCAGCTAAAGAAGAATAAACCTATCGAACAACCAGTTTATTCTTTTGTAAAGCATAACAGAACTGGAGACACCATACTTACAAAACCAAGAAAAGTAGTCATTGTAGAAGGTATTTTAATTTTGACTAATCCAGAAATTAGAGATTTATTTGATATTAAGATATTTGTTCACGCAGATAGTGATGAGCGCTTAATACGACGACTAAAAAGAGACATTAAAGAGCGCGGAAGAGATATCGATGAGGTTTTAACAAGATATCAAACCACGTTAAAACCAATGCATCAACAGTTTATTGAACCTATGAAGGAATATGCAGATATCATTATACCTAACAATAAATACAATACGGTAGCAGTTGATATTGTAAAAACTATTATTAACGAGCGCTTGTAGATGGCAAAATTTAACAAAAAATATCTCAAACCATTTAAGAATTTCTATGTACTTGGTCTCATAGCTTTCGTAATTTGGATGCTGTTTTTTGATACACACTCTTGGCTGTTGCACCGAGATTTAAACAAAGACATTGAAGCACTTGAAAATGAAAAACAGTATTATAAAAATGAAATGCAGAAAGACGAGAGAGCCATTAAAGAATTGAGTACTGAAGAAGGTATTGAAAAGGTGGCGCGAGAAACCTACTACATGAAAAAGCCTAACGAAGAAATTTATATCATAGAATACGAAGATAGTATTCCGAAAACTAAAGATGATGAGTAAATCCCTATTTAAAGATTTTAATTCTGTGTCTTCCAAAGAGTGGAAACAAAAGATACAAGTCGACTTAAAAGGTGCCGATTATAACGATACATTAATTTGGAAAACTGCTGAAGGTATTGATGTAAAACCATTTTATCATGCTGATGAATTTGATGAACTTCCGAGTATTTCCAATACAAAAGCAATAGATTGGAAAATAAGTCAAAGTATTACGGTAATTGATGTAATTAAGGCTAACACAGAAGCTAAAGACGCATTAGCAAGAGGTGCAGAACATATTATTTTTAATCTAGAAACAGAAGATGTCAATATAGTAGATTTAGCAAAAGGAATAGATTCACAAATTCATCTCAATGTCAAAAAATTGACAAACACCTTAATTCAACAGGCTACTAAAAACAATAACATATCTATTAATAATGACACTATAGGTTACCTTGGCAAAACAGGTAATTGGTTTCACAATCTAAAAAAAGACCACTTGGTTTTAGAAGAAAGTATAAAAAACACTAACAAACTTTATATAGATTTAAGCCATTATCAAAATGCCGGTGCAACTAACGTTCAAGAACTAGCCTATGCTTTAGCCCATATTAATGAATATCTTAATCATTTTGAAAACAAAAATTGGTCTCTAAGTGAAGTCGAAGTAACCTTCAATATTGCTATAGCAGGTAATTACTTTTTCGAAATTGCCAAACTTCGTGCACTACGAAACTTATGGCATACACTTTCTAAAACCTTTAACGCCAATTCGGATTGTAAAATAATTGCTACTCCAAGCAAGCGTAACAAAACTATATACGACTATAACGTCAATATGCTTAGAACAACTACAGAATGCATGAGTGCAATCTTGGGAGGTGCTAATATAATTTGTAATCAACCGTATAATTATTTATTTCAAAATTCTACAGAATTTGGCGAACGTATTTCTCGTAATCAGTTGTTAATTTTAAAAAGTGAAAGTTATTTTGATGCTGTAAATAATCCTTCAGACGGTTCTTATTATATTGAAAGTTTGACGAACCAACTTGCTGAAAAAGCTTTAGAATTATTTAAAGATATTGAAAAGAACGGTGGCTTTTTAAGTCAATTAAAAGAAGGTACTGTTCAACGAAAAATAAAAGAAAGTGCTTCAAAAGAACAAAAGGCTTTTGACAAAGGAGAAATTACACTTTTAGGAACAAATAAGCATCCAAATTCAACCGATCAAATGAAATCTACGCTCGAAAAAGAGCCTTTTCTTAAAGTTGAGAAACGCAAAACACTAATTGAACCCATTATTGAAAAAAGATTGTCTGAAAAATTGGAAATCAAAAGATTAAAAGAAGAATAAATATGATATCAAAAAAATCAATAGTTATTTCATTATTAAGCTTAGTCTTTATTCTACAATCTTGCAAAGAAAATAGTAAGCTTCAAAATATTCTCGATAACGAAGAACCGACAACGACCCTTATTGGCAACAAACATATTCTAGAGGAGGACGGTATCCAACTGCAATTACCCGAAGATTTTAAGCGTTTATCAGTTGCAGAATATTCGAAGATTTTAAATCAGAAAAAGAACAGAACAAAATTTAATATTGAGCGTGAAGAATTAAAAAATGTTAGAAGTCTTAACGGCAATAGTTATATCTTTTTCAACGAAAAAAATAATTCGAGCTACTACATAAATACTATTCCTTATTCTGAAATAAAAAAAGATGATGCCCAAAAACTTTTGGGTATTATAAGACAAAACCAAAATGATGTCTCAAAGAAAAGTAAAGTTAAATTCGATAGATTAACAGCTAAATTTAAGTCCACAACTGGAGCTCAAATTTTTAAGGCGATTTTTAAAGCTGAGTTTGAGAAAACAAAAAATACGCAGTATCAACATTCGTACTTTATAAATTCTAACGAAAAGTCAGTACTGCTAACACTGATTACATCTAAGGAAATAAACTTTGACAAGTACATCGAGAAAATGATATTTTAATGAAACGAAAAGATATTCAACATATAACACTTGAAGAATCGCAGCCTAAGGATATCAATTCTAAAAAGCAAGATACCTTTCAAACTGCTGAAGGAATTACTCTAAAACCAACATATTCTAAAGACGATCTAAAGAAATTAGAGCACCTTAACTTCGGTGCAGGTATAGCACCAAACCTTCGTGGTCCATACTCAACAATGTATGTTCGCAGACCTTGGACTATTCGGCAATATGCTGGATTTTCAACTGCAGAAGAAAGTAATGCCTTTTACAGACGTAACTTGGCTGCTGGGCAAAAAGGATTGTCCGTTGCCTTTGATTTAGCAACTCACAGAGGTTACGACTCTGACCACGAACGTGTGGTTGGTGATGTTGGTAAAGCAGGAGTAGCCATCGATTCTGTTGAGGATATGAAAGTGCTCTTCAACCAAATACCTCTAGATAAAATGTCAGTTTCAATGACCATGAATGGTGCCGTTTTGCCTATCATGGCATTTTATATTGTCGCTGCTGAAGAGCAAGGTATAAAACCTGAACAGTTAGCCGGAACTATTCAAAATGATATTTTAAAGGAATTCATGGTCCGTAATACCTACATTTACCCACCGACACCTTCCATGAAAATAATCTCGGATATTTTTGAATACACGAGTAAGAATATGCCACGCTTTAATAGCATCAGTATCTCAGGATACCACATGCAAGAAGCAGGTGCTACTTGTGATATTGAGTTAGCTTACACCTTAGCAGATGGTCTAGAGTACATAAAAAAGGGGCTGGAAGCTGGTATGGATATCGATACGTTTGCACCTCGCTTATCTTTCTTTTGGGCGATTGGCATGAATCATTTTATGGAAATTGCCAAAATGCGTGCTGCTAGAATGCTTTGGGCAAAATTGGTAAAACAATTCAATCCCAAAAATCCTAAATCTTTAGCCCTACGTACGCATTGCCAAACTTCGGGCTGGAGTTTAACGGAACAAGACCCATTTAATAATGTTGCACGAACCTGTATCGAAGCTTCTGCAGCCGCTTTTGGTGGTACACAGAGTTTACACACCAATGCTTTAGATGAGGCTATTGCACTCCCAACAGACTTCTCTGCCCGCATTGCAAGAAACACACAAATTTATCTTCAAGAAGAAACGCATATAACCAAAACGGTTGATCCTTGGGCTGGCAGTTATTATGTTGAAAAACTGACAAATGATATCGCTCAAAAAGCGTGGCAACACATCAAAGAAGTTGAAGATTTAGGCGGAATGACAAAAGCCATTGAAGCTGGAATCCCAAAATTACGAATAGAAGAAGCCGCTGCCAGAAAGCAAGCGCGAATAGATTCTAGTCAAGATATTATTGTAGGCGTTAACAAATACCGCTTGAATGAGGAAGACCCACTTCATATTTTAGAGGTAGATAACCAGACTGTTCGTTTACAACAGATTGAACGTTTAAATCAAATTAAAGCAGACAGAAATTCGTCTGAAGTTAATGCAGCATTAGCAAAATTGACACAGGCAGCAAAGTCGGATGAAGAAAATTTATTAGCTTTAGCAGTAGATGCAGCTCGTAAACGCGCTACTCTAGGTGAAATTAGCGATGCTCTTGAAGCAGAGTTCGGACGTTACAAGGCTCAAATAAAATCATTCTCAGGTGTGTATAGTAAAGAAATAAAAGACGACAATAGCTTTAAGAAAGCACGAGAATTGGCAGACCAATTTGCAGAACAGGATGGTCGACGTCCTCGTATAATGATTGCAAAAATGGGACAAGACGGTCACGACCGCGGAGCTAAAGTTGTAGCAACAGGTTATGCAGATGTTGGTTTTGATGTCGATATTGGTCCATTATTTCAAACACCAAAAGAAGCTGCTAAACAAGCGGTAGAAAATGATGTACATGTTTTAGGAGTTTCTTCTCTAGCAGCAGGTCACAAGACCTTAGTACCACAAGTCATTGAAGAACTAAAGGCTTATGGTCGTGATGACATCATGGTCATTGTAGGTGGCGTTATCCCAAAACAAGACTACCAATATTTATTTGATGCTGGTGCAGTAGCTGTTTTTGGCCCTGGAACAAAGATTAGTGATGCTGCAATTCAGATTTTAGAGATATTAATCGATTAAACATAATACTAACTCAAAGAATATAAGATATAGCACTCAAATAAAATTTTTAATGAAAAAAGTAATTATCACCCTAAACATTTGTTTTTTCACTTTTTTTGGATATACCTAAGAGGATTACATGACTACAATTACTTAAAAATCTTGTGAATGCCTAAACAAGAAAGACATCCAAAATGCTAGTAGTAATAATGAAAAAAGCATTGTTGCTAGGAAATTGTATGATTGAGGCATCAAAGCCTTATTCTGAACAACTTATCCATGATCATAATATTGATTTTGCAAGAATCGATAAGCAAGGCGAAAGACTAGGACAACTAATTGGCGCCAAAATGGCGTCTGTATGTCCCACAGAACTTATGGATTTCGCTAAAAACATGTCTAAGTCTTCAATTGAAGAAAAAGAAAATAAAACTGATACTGAAAATAAAATTAAAGGTGTAATTACAAGTATAGAAACTAAAGACTTTGTAACTATTACAATAAAAGAGCCTAATGGTAATTTTTCAACATATTTATGGCTATATAAGCCCAAAAGTTACTTGGATTTAATCTCAAACTACAAGAACCTAAATAATAAAAGTATCTTATTATCTTTTGAAGAACAAGAATTATTTGACTGGAGAGCTAGTGCTTATCGTATATTCAAGGTAATTAAAAGCATAAATTATTCGAATTAACAATATCTTTAAATATAAAAAAATAAGAAATACCACACTATATATCTTTAGTTGATATAGGTGACAAGTTTAAAATACTTAACATTCACATCTAACCAGTTAATCAAATAAGAGGACATCAGATTTGTAGTTTTTTTTGATTGCTCTTATGTTAACAACTTACATTTTCAAAACCCATAAATAATCGTATTTTTAAGCCCTTAATAAACCTAATCATTAATGGGCAAAATCATAGCCATAGCAAACCAAAAAGGTGGTGTTGGTAAAACAACAACCTCAGTAAACTTAGCAGCTTCCTTAGGCGTTCTGGAAAAGAAGGTTCTTCTAATCGATGTCGATCCACAAGCTAATGCTAGCTCAGGATTGGGTATTGATGTAGATGCTGTTGAAGTGGGTTCATATCAAGTTTTAGAACATACTAAAACCGCTAAAGAGGCTATTTTAACATCTAACGCACCTAATGTAGATGTGATTCCTGCGCATATAGATTTGGTAGCCATCGAGATTGAACTTGTAGACAAGGACGAGCGTGAGTATATGCTAAAAAAAGCGCTTACCAAAGTCAAAGAAGACTATGATTACATCATTATGGATTGTGCACCATCATTAGGATTGCTAACATTAAATGCATTAACTGCCGCAGACTCTGTTGTTATACCAATTCAATGTGAATATTTTGCGCTAGAAGGTTTAGGAAAATTACTAAATACGATAAAAAGTGTCCAAAAAATTCATAATGAAGCTTTAGATATTGAAGGTATGCTACTCACTATGTTCGATTCGAGATTACGACTATCTAACCAAGTTGTAGAAGAAGTCCAAAAGCATTTTAGCGATATGGTTTTTGACACTATTATCCAAAGAAATGTACGTTTAGGTGAAGCTCCTAGCTACGGCGAAAGTATTATCAATTATGACATAAGCAGTAAAGGTGCTGTAAATTATCTTAACTTAGCGAAGGAAATTATCAAAAAGAATTTATAATGGCGAAGGCAACAAAAAAACAGGCGTTAGGTCGTGGACTTTCAGCATTACTAAAAGACCCAGACAATGATATAAATTCTGCACAAGATAAAAATGCAGATAAGGTTGTTGGTAATATTGTTGAATTAGATATTGAAGATATTGAGTTAAATCCCTTTCAACCAAGAACAAATTTTAATGAAGAAACACTTCGAGAATTAGCATCTTCAATTCGCGAATTAGGTGTTATCCAACCTATAACTGTTCGTAAATTAGCCTTTAACAAGTACCAACTAATTTCTGGTGAACGAAGATTTAGAGCCTCAAAACTAATTGGTAATACAACAATTCCTTCTTATATCCGTATTGCTAATGACCAAGAGTCTCTAGAAATGGCTTTGGTTGAAAACATTCAGCGCCACGATTTAGACCCTATTGAAATCGCATTATCTTATCAACGTTTGATTGACGAAATTCAGCTAACACAAGAGCAAATGAGTGAACGTGTTGGTAAAAAACGCTCTACCATAGCTAATTATTTACGTCTTTTAAAATTAGACCCAATCATCCAAACAGGAATGCGAGATGGTTTTATCACTATGGGACATGGTCGTGCAATGATAAATATTGAAAGTCAAGTAGACCAATTAGAGGTTTATGAAAAGATAATCACTAATAAATTATCCGTTAGAGCTACTGAGGCTCTAGTTAAAAATCTCAATAACCCCAAAGAGTCTAGTCAGAAATTAGAGCAAACTGAGTTGCCAAAACCTATAAAAAAAGGAATCAAAGAGTTTTCGGAATACTTTGGTCATAAAATTGACGTTAAATTAGCGAAGAATGGAAGTGGTAAAATTTCAATTCCTTTCCATTCCGAAGAAGATTTCAGTCGTATTATTAAACTCGTAAAAAGTGCTAAATAAGCCATTTATCCTATTATTTGTCTGTCTTAGTTTTTCAGTATTTTCTTTTGCTCAAATAAAGAGAGATAGTACTATAAGCACATCTGTCGAGGACTTAAAATTGGACCAAACGCTTCTTAGCAAAAGAGAAATTGATCCTTTGCGCCCATCAAAAGCAGCGTTTTATTCTGCTATTTTACCTGGATTAGGGCAAGCTTACAATAAGAAGTATTGGAAGGTACCAATTGTACTAGGCGCCATAACTACAGGTGTTTTGGTTTATGATTTTAATAACAACCAATACAACCGCTACAGAGATGCTTTTAAGCGTCGTTTAGCTGGATTTACCGATGACGAATTCTTCGGTTCAGGAACAACACCTCTTATTTCTAATGACGGACTAATAAGAGCCCAACGTCAATTTAGACGAAATAGAGATATCGCAACGTTGGTGACTGTTGGTATTTATGTACTTAATATTATTGATGCTAATGTAGACGCCCACTTATTACAATTTAACGTGGATGAGAATCTGGCAATGCGACCTCATTTTCAGTACAACCCAATGGAAGACTCTTCTGATATAGGAGTCACGGTTAATTTCAAATTTTAGACTTACAGCAAATGAAGATAGCTTTACTTGGTTATGGTAGGATGGGGAAAATTATTGAGCATGTTGCCACAGAACGTGGGCATTCGATTTCTATAAAAGCCGATAGTAAGACCAAAACTCTAGATTTTTCTAATACCGATGTGGCTATAGACTTTAGCCTTCCATCGACTGCTGTTTCTAACATCAAAGCTGCTTTAGACAATAGCATCCCCGTAATTTCGGGAACAACAGGCTGGTTAGATAATTACGATGCCATTGTATCATATTGCACATCTAAAAATGGTGCTTTTTTATACGCTTCAAACTTTAGTTTAGGCGTTAATATCTTTTTTGAAGTCAATCACGTTCTAGCAAAACTTATCGGAAATTATCCGAATTACAAGTTGAATATTGGAGAAATCCATCATACTCAAAAACTAGATGCCCCAAGTGGAACAGCTATTACATTAGCTGAAGACATTATAAAAAATTCAGACTATCAAAACTGGACTATGGAAAGCCCTGGTGATAATGAAATTGAGATCGAAGCCAAACGAATTGTTGATGTTCCTGGAACACATGTAATTAATTACAATTCTGATGTAGATTCTATACAAATAAAACACACGGCACACAATCGCGAAGGTTTTGCATTAGGTGCTGTTATTGCCGCCGAATGGATTGCAAATAAAAAAGGAATCTTTAGCATGAAAAACGTCTTAAATATTGGTTAATTTGCATAATAATTGAAACAATTAATACTATTTTTCTACCAACTGTAGAACAAAACAACATATATGAACTGGACAGAGTGGTTAATCTTTTTTTTAATAATACAAGTTATTCATGGACTTGGCACTTGGAAGCTTTACCTAAAAGCAGGAAGACAGACTTGGGAAGCTTTTATTCCTGTATACAACGCTGTAATTCTTATGAAAATAATAACGCGTCCTTGCTGGTGGGTTATTCTTATTTTTCTACCAATTGTTAACCTAATAATGATTCCTGCCACTTGGGTAGAAACCGCAAGAGCTTTTGGAAAAGACTCTAAATTAGATGCGTTATTATGTGTTGTAACTCTAGGATTTTACCTCTACTATCTTAACTACATTGATAATGTTAATTTTGTAGAAAACAGACGTCTTAAACCAAAAACGTCTACAGGCGAGTGGATAGCCTCTATCCTATTTGCTATTGTTGCTGCTACTATTGTACACACCTACTTTTTCCAACCTTTTGTTATTCCGTCGTCTTCATTAGAAAAATCACTTTTAGTTGGGGATTTCTTAATTGTTAGTAAAATTCATTACGGCCCGCGTTTACCAATGACAACAGTTGGTGCTCCAATGGTACATGACACTATTCCTGTTTTAGGTGCAAAGTCGTATTTGTTTGACGACCAATATGAAAAGAGAAACACCTCTTGGAAAAATTTGTTACAACTACCCTACTTTAGATTTCCTGGATTTCAAAGTATAAAAAATAACGATTACGTGGTCTTTGGACAGCCGGCAGATACGCTAAGGGATATGAATGATTTTATTCCCGACCGTAACTACTATAAGCCTATTGATAAAAAAACCAATTTAGTAAAGCGTTGTGTAGCCATACCTGGAGACACACTTGAAATAAAAGATGGTTATGTTTATATCAATGGCAAAAAGAATGAAATCCCTGGAAGAGGAGAACTTCAATTTTCTTACGATATTGAATTTAAAAACCCATTACGCACTCAGGGAGATATTAATAGAATTTTAGCTTTACTAGACCGTGCAGATATTGATGATGGTCTTATACAAACCCCAGAAGGAACATACAGATTAAATGCAGCATCGGATAGAGCCATTGCTCAAATAAAAAATCATCCTGAAGTTTTATCTATTAAAAAGAATCTTCAAGATAAAGGGACGTATCGTGGCACATTCCCTAGAGATCCTAATTACTCATGGAATGTTGATTATTTTGGTCCATTATACATCCCAAAGGCAGGAACATCTACAAAATTAACCGTTCAAAATCTACCTATTTATGATAGGCTGATTCAAGAATATGAAGGTCATAAGGTTTTTGCTCGCGGCAACGAAGTTGTCTTAGACGGAAAAGTCGTGGACTCCTACACATTTAAAAAAGACTACTATTGGATGATGGGAGACAACCGCCATAATTCTATTGATGCTCGTGCTTGGGGTTTTGTCCCTTTTGACCATGTCATAGGTAAACCTGTATTTATTTGGATGAGTATTGATGGTATTAATGACGGTCTTAAAAATTGGCGTATACGCTGGGATAGAGTGTTCACGACTGTTAATGGTGACGGTGAACGCACCTCCTATTTAATTCCGTTTTTAGCTATTGTATTTGGTTTGACATTCTTTAACCGATGGCGTAAGAAGAAAAAGGCCAAAACTGAGCAGAACTAAAAACCAATGCTACTGCATCCCACATACTTCCCGAACATTGCTCATTTTGCAACAATGGCATCAAGTGATACATTTGTTTTGGAGGTAAGCGACAATTACCAAAAGCAAACCTTTAGAAATCGTTGTGACATTTATGGTGCCAATGGTAAGCTTGCTTTGACTATACCTGTATCTTATACTCAGAAAAACCGTCAACAATATAAAGATGTTAAGATTTCAAAAACTGAGAACTGGCAATTACAACACCTAAAATCACTAGATTCGGCATACAGAATGTCTCCGTTTTATGAATTTTACATTGATGATTTAATGCCTATTTTTGAAACTAAATTCAAATATCTTCTTGATGTAAACTTGAAATGCTTAGAATTACTTTCAGACACCCTTGAAATAGATTTAAATTATCGTCTAACTGAAGAATTTATTAATCCTGAAGGGAATTCTAACGACTATAGGCATCTATCAATTATCAAGAAATCTACTGAATTCAATTTCGATGTTTACACGCAAGTATTCACAGAAAAACATGGTTATTTAAACAACCTTAGTATTTTAGACCTTCTCTTTAATGAAGGACCAAACACTATTGTTTATTTAGAGAAGCAAACATTAAACTTCTAATGCTTCAGACTTTTACACATTACGGTATACACTTTCTTGGTCCATTGATTGTGGCTCTTATAGTCTTCAAAAAACAGTGGAAAAGAGCTTATATCATAATGCTTTTAGGGATATTAATAGATTTGGACCATTTACTAGCTAATCCTATGTTTGACCCTAACAGATGTAGTATTAATTTTCATATTCTACATAGTTACTATGCCATTGCATTTTATGTATTCTTAACTTCATTAAAATCAACACGTCTATTAGGCTTGGGTTTAGTCATACATATAATAGCAGATACTGTAGACTGTAGTTTTATGCTACTTTAAAATGGTTTTTATAGGATAATGGTCAGAGAGTTCAACATCGTAATTTTTAAAACCATTAACTGTAAAATCTTTATCGACCAAAATAAAATCAATACGCAAAGGGAGCTTATTAAAGTCGTAAGTTTTACCAAAACCATTACCCGCAACTTTGAATGCATCTTGTAAATCGCCTTTAATCTTATCGTACACGTAAGAGTAAGCCGTATTATTAAAATCGCCACTGATGATGACTTTGTAAGGGCATTTAGACATATGTGCTAAAACCTGTTCTGCTTGCGATTGCTGGATTTTAAAAACATCGCCAATTCGTTTAGTTAATTGTTCAGAGCCTTCCTTTTGCAAATCGCTAACCTTAGGACTGACTTTTATGGATTGCAAATGTACGTTGTAAACTCTTATTGTATCCTTTTGCTTCACAATATCGATAAAAATAGCATTATTAGAGGTATTTGGAAATGAAATTGAACCCTTATTAACTATTGGGAATTTTGAAAAAATAGCTTGACCGCTTTTAACTTTTCCGTCTGATACGTTTTCAAATTTTTGATAACCTTTTAAAGCAAAAGCTTCATTTTTATGATATTCTTGAAAACAGATGATAGAGGGGTTTTCTGATTTGACAAACTTTAAAATTTCAGAATCAATAGTCGAACTTGACAACCAATCAAAAAGATTAAAAAGTCTAATGTTATAATTCATCACCGAGAAATTATCGGTATCCTCTGCTATTTTAGAGCCTGTAAATTTATAAATAGATGTGATGTAATTGAAGCCTAGAAGAAGAACAATTAAGGACAATAATAACTGCTTTTTTATATTAAGTAGCCAATACAAAAAGAATAATATATTCAGAAAAATTAAAACGGGCACGGCTAAACTTAATACAGCAAGAAGCGAAAAACTTTTTGGCGGTATGTAAGGAAGAATATAAGCAAACAATAAAAGGAAGGCCGCCAAAGAATTGACAAAAAAAATGAGTCTATCAAAAAATTTGAGTCCTTTCATGTGTTTATATTTATTGTTTTTTAGGACACATGCTGTTCGCTATTAATCATTCCTTTGGGTGATAATATGTTTAGCATGCTCGTTTCATGTGTTTATATTTATTGTTTTTTTTAGGACACATGCTGTTCGCTATTAATCATTCCTTTGGATGATAATATGTTTAGCCGTGCTCGTTTCATATTATTCTGCAACTACTTCCCTGCCTTAAACAGAAACTCTTTCTCTTTTGCTGTAAGACTTTCGTAACCGCTTTTACTTATTTTATCAAGGATAGCATCAATTTGCTTCTGCTTATCTATCGTATTAGAAGTACTTTTGGTCTTTCGTGAACTCGTCGAGGTTGATTTTTTTCTGTGAACAGTTTTCAACTTTGATTTTGGTTTAAATAAACCAACGAGGTTATCTACCATTCGTTCAAAACCTTTTCCAATATCTGAACCTTCCATTAATTTTTTGGCATAGTAAAAACCTAATAAATAACCACCGATATGTGCCACATAGCCTCCCGAATTTAAACCTAATAACATCCTAAAAATATCTAAACCAACAAATATAGCTGCCAAATATTTCCATTTGATATTGAAAAGATTAAAAAGTCTTATCTCTGTATCTGACATGTATGTCGCAACAAATAAGAGTAAAGCTGCGACACCAGCAGAAGCGCCATTAAGCACACCTCCTGCTCCAAAAAAATTTGTAGGCCATAAGTTTGCAATGGTCATAAAAAGTACACCACCGACAATAATTCCTAAAAAATAAACATTAAGTATGAGTTTGGGTCTAAACAAATTAACAGCTGTCCTAGATAAATAGTATAAAAACAACATGTTAAATACCAAATGCCAAAAATCAAAATGTAAGAAACCATACGTAACTATTGACCACGGTTGCCATAGAAAATCCACAAAATCTGCAGGTAAAACAAAAAAGCTGAAAACACCTGAAATTTTAAACACCCTAAAAAGTATGACCAAGATAAAGATGATAGCATTTACCACTATAATCTTCCCAAAACTATTGAGATTATTGTATTTGTATTTTAAATGTTGAAATGTGCTCATAATTAATTCCAACGGTATTTATCCATACTATTTTTCTTCCAGTACCACATAATCAAAAAACCAATAACAGCACCACCGACATGCGCCATGTAAGCGGTATTACTTGGACTAAAAAAAGACTGACCTGTAATTGCTGATATAATATCTAAAATAATAATACCAGGTATAAAGTACTTTGCTTTGATAGGTATAGGCAAGAAAATCAACATTAATTCGGCATTAGGATTCATCATACCAAATGCTGCCAATATTCCCATGATACAACCCGAAGCACCAACCATAGCACTCTTGGTTATAACATTCATCTCAAACAAAGCCGTAAAGTTTTCCTGAGTAACTGAGCCAGAATAACCATATTCATTTAATAAGGGCATCATACCACGTTCTAATAATTCGCCTTTAAGGAAATTACCTTCGCGTATGTCTAAATTCAATATTTTATTTAAAAGATCACAATTAAGATTCATATTACTAATGGCTTGTAAAGATTGATAATAATCGACGTAATAATATCCAAGCTGAAATAAAAGAGCTCCCAAACCCGCAGAGAAATATATAAATAGAAAGCGTTTTGCACCAATCTGACGCTCAACTTGTGTTCCAAACATCCATAACGCAAACATATTGAATAACAAATGAGCTCCACCACCGTGCATAAACATATGTGTGACTATTTGCCACGGCATAAAAGCATCATTCTTTGGAAAATAGAGCGTAAACCACTCATTAAAAGATTGTCCATTACCAACAGTCAATGTCCCTATGAACATCACCACATTAATAATAAGTAAATGCTTAACTGCGTCTGTTATTGTTAATCTCATAATTGATTACATAAATTTCTTTTCGATATCGTCAATACCTAACGTTATAAAAGTTGTTTTATTTGTTGGAGACACGGATGGTTCTTTACAAGCAAATAGCCTATTGACAATATGCTCTTGCTCTTCTTCATTTAACGATTGCCCTGTCTTTATAGCTAAACTCTTTGCTAAAGATTTTGCTAATAAATCAGAAGGACTAAAATTTTGGTCTGGGACATCATTTTCTACATCACTAATAAGCTGCTCTAAAACTATAGACACTTCACTTTCTGGCACACCGACAGGAATACCTATGATAGATATTTTCTCGTTACTATCTTTTGAAAATTGAAATCCAGCAAATTCTAAATCGCTCTGTAACTGTTTAATAATTTGTAAATCCGAATTAGAAAAATTTAGCACCAATGGAAATAGCAATTGTTGTGTTGTAGCTTCTTTAGAGGTTAATTGCTTTAGTAAACTCTCATATAAAATGCGTTGATGTGCTCTATTTTGGTCTATAATTAGCATACCCGATTTTATAATACTTACTACGTATTTTTGGCGTAGTTGATAAATTGTTTTTATCTGAGCTTCCGTTTCGGGCTTAAAGATAGACGATGTTTTTGCTTCAGTTTCAAAATTAACTTCCTTAAAATCAATTAAATTAGAATTTGACTTTGATTCCAATCCCACATATAGACTTTCCCAATTAGCCTCTGGCGTTTTAGAAAAATTTTGCCCGTAACTACCTTTTTCAGTAGATTTATGAGCTTGGTTATTGCCAAAAGGATTAAAACTTCTATCAACTTCAATCGTTGGTGTCCTTCCTTCTTTATTTTTGTAATTATATGGTGTATCTAGATTAGTATCACTTTGAAAATCCAACACTGGTGCAATATTAAATTGTCCAAGACTGTGCTTTACTGATGAACGCAAAATGGCGTATAGTGTATGTTCGTCATCAAATTTAATTTCCGTTTTAGTCGGATGAATATTGATATCTATTGTTTTTGGGTCAACCGTTAAGTTCAAAAAATAACTAGGATGATAGCTGTCTTTTAGTAAGCCTTCAAAAGCAGAATTGATAGCGTGGTTTAAATATGGACTTTTTACAAATCGATGATTAACAAAAAAGAATTGTTCTGATTTTGTTTTCTTAGAAAACTCAGGTTTGCCGACAAATCCTGAGACTGTGAGTACCTCAGTTGCCTCTTCAACTGGCACTAATTTTTCATTAGTCTTACTCCCAAAAATATTAACTACACGTTGACGATAATTACTGGTTGGTAGGCTGAAAAGTTCACTTCCATTATGAAACATAGAAAATGCAATGTTAGGATGTGCCAATGCAACGCGATGAAATTCATCAGAGACATGACGCAACTCTACCGTATTTGATTTTAAAAAATTTCGCCTTGCAGGAATATTAAAAAATAAGTTCTTTACAGCAACAGAAGTTCCTTTTGGTGTTACCGTAACCTCTTGCGATTTTACGTCGCTGCCTTCGATGACTAACTGTGTGCCTAGCTCGTCATTTTCTTGTTTTGTTTTTAATTCTACATGAGCAATCGCAGCAATACTTGCTAATGCTTCTCCTCTAAACCCCTTGGTATTTAATTGAAATAAATCTTCAGCAGACCTTATTTTGGAAGTAGCATGACGCTCAAAAGATAATCGTGCATCCGTAACACTCATTCCTTTACCATTATCAATAACCTGAACTAAGGTTTTGCCAGCTTCTTTAAGTATTAGTTTTATTTCAGACGCATTGGCATCAATAGCATTTTCTAGTAGTTCTTTAACTACAGAAGCAGGGCGTTGGACAACCTCTCCCGCTGCAATTTGATTAGCAACATGGTCTGGTAATAGTTGAATGATATCTGACATTAGTTTTTAACCGAAAATATAGATAAGTCAAAGTCTAAAATGTAAAGTGAAATAAAGACCAAGACTAAAATTATGATGTATATTGTTGTGTTAAAACCAGAATTACTTCTATTTCTACTACTCAATCTGCTTTCGTGCCAATGCCCAGAAAAATCGTTTTTATTTAGCTCTTCAGAATAAGCATCAAACTTTGTAGGATAAGCGGATTCGTTAATATCCTCTTTCCCTTTATAATATCTTGGTGTGTAATTAAATCTTCTATTCTTGGGTAATCCCTTAAATAACTTAAACTTTATTGGTCCCATAATACAACTAATTAATATATCCGTTAAGGATATAAATTAAAACAAATACACAGACTAAAAAAACTAGAAGCATCGGCAAAGAAGTTAAGAAATTACTCTTATTCCTACTATTACCTCTCATCTCCTCCCATTTTGCCTTCAGTTCTTCTCTAGATTCCGTTTTCTTAGAATCTGGTAATCTAGATTTAATATTAAAACGTCTTGGTTGTCTCTGATTAAACATAGTCTAATATATTACTATCGTTTCTTTCAAAAATACTTAAAATTCAAGTAAACCAAGTACAGCAAGTCCTAAAAATTGTTAACAAAAAGCCTGCCAAAACAAGAATTTATGACATAATAGTAATTGAAGAAAATGAAATGGATTAATAGCCCAAACGACCTCCTATTCCATTAGCATCCTTGCGCAGTTGTACCATTTTAATAGCTGCTATAGCAGCTTCAGTACCTTTGTTACCGTGTTTTCCGCCAGAGCGGTCAATGGATTGTTGCATATTATTATCGGTAAGTACACAAAAAATAACGGGAATATCACTAAGCACGTTTAAGTCCTTAATACCTTGGGTAACTCCGTCACATACAAAATCGAAATGCTTAGTCTCCCCTTGAATTACAGAACCAATAGCTATAACCACATCTACATTTTGATTTTGCATTTTTTTACAACCATAGATAAGCTCATAGCTTCCAGGAACATTCCAACGCTTTATATTTTTGTCAACAGCTCCGCAATCCTTTAGTGCTTCGATAGCACCGTTATAAAGACCCTCTGTTATATTATCATTCCATTCTGAAACAACAATCCCAAACCGAAAATCTTTCGCGTTTGGGATTGTTGTTTTATCGTAGTTCGATAAATTTTTATTTTCGGTAGCCATAATCTATAAGCTTGCTTGTGCTTTTCCGATGAGTTTGTCAATATCCTTAGCTTCATCAGAAGTAGAGAATTCTGATTTGATTCGGTTTAAATAATCTAATGCTTTTTGATTTTGATCTAAATTCATGGCTACAATTGCAGCTTTTTTTAAGTACAAAGGTGTTGTATAATCGTTAGTATTATCTGCAATTGCTTTTTGGTAATAATCTAAACCGTCTTCTAATTGATTAAGTTGTACAAATGCATCACCAATACCACCTTTAGCAATAGGTGATAGCATTAAATCTTTGCTTGAAAAATCACTCAAGTGCCTAATAGCCTCTTGGTATTTATTCATATTAAGATAAGCCATACCTGCATAGTAGCTCGCCAAATTTCCGGCCGGTGTACCACTATACTCACTAATTATATCTAACATTCCAAACTTTCCTTCACCACCTTGAAGTGATAAATTAAAGAGAGAATCTTTTGCAGTTGTAGCGTCAAGCGCCTCGTCAAAATAGCTTTGTGCCTGTGTCATTTCGTTCATAGCATCTTCTGCCTTTGGCTCGGCAATGAACTTATTATAACCCATATATGCTAAAAGCAATAGTGCAACGACACCAACAATACCATAGATATAGTTTTGATTTTTTATAACCCACTGCTCTGCTCTCGAAGCCGACTCATCTAAGGTATTAAAAACCTCAGCTGTTGTTGATTCTTCTTCAATTGCCTCAACCTTTTCCTTACTGGTTTTAGGTTTATATCCTCTTTTCTTATACGTTGCCATAATTTCTTATTTGTGCGAGGGCAAAAATAAAATTTTTATTGGTAATTAAAAGCCTATTTATTTGTTATTTTTCAATAATTTGCAACCCTAGTAAATCTAAAGAAAAAGCTTTTAAACACTACGATTACAACACATTCTATGATTCTTAATAGACTCTCATTGGTAAATTATAAGAATTTTGAAAGTTCAACTTTCGAGTTTGACACTAAAATCAATTGTTTTGTCGGCGCAAATGGCATTGGCAAAACAAATGCACTTGATGCCATTTATCACCTTGCATTTGGGAAGAGTTACTTTAATCCTGTTGCCACACAGAATATAAAACATGGTGAAGAATTCTTTGTTGTAGATGGTCAATTTGAAAAGAATGAGCGTGATGAAAAATTAATTGTTTCACTAAAAAAGGGACAGAAAAAAGTTATAAAACGAAATGGAAAAGCTTACGAGAAATTCAGTGAGCACATTGGTTTTATTCCTCTTGTTATTATCTCTCCTGCAGATCGTGACTTGATTAGCGAAGGCAGTGATGTAAGACGTAAATTTATTGATAGTGTTATCTCTCAAAGTGATAAAGCTTATTTAAAAGATGTTATTAGCTACAACAAAGTTCTATCGCAACGCAACGCCTTATTAAAATACTTTGTAGCTAACAATACATTTAATGCAGACACTTTAGAGGTCTATAACGAGCAACTCAAAACTTTTGGACAGCCTGTTTTTGAAAAAAGACAAGCATTCCTAAAAACGTTTATACCTATTTTCAAAGAACGTTATGCTAGCATCAGCAACAGTAATGAAACCGTTAACTTAACCTACAAAAGTGATTTGTTTGATGGAGATTTAATAGATTTGCTACAAACATATCTCGCCAAAGACCGCGCTATCCAATACACTAGCGTTGGTGTACACAAAGACGATTTACAGTTTAAAATTGAAGACTACCCAATTAAAAAATTTGGTAGCCAAGGACAACAGAAATCTTTTCTTATTGCTTTAAAGTTGGCACAATTCGATTTTATAAAACAGCAAAGTGGCGTACCTCCTATTTTACTTTTAGACGATATTTTTGATAAATTAGATGAAAATCGTGTGTCACAAATCATTAGCATGGTTGACAATGACCATTTTGGACAAATTTTTATCAGCGACACACATGCAGAACGTACAGAGCATGTGGTAAAACAAATTCACCAATCCTATAAAATCATTAAGCTTTAATACATGAAACGCATAGTCCTTATTTTTGTTTTAACACTTTTAATATCCTGTTCTAAAAATCCAGAAGAATTTATTAAGCATGTCAATGGGTATTGGGAAATCAAACAAGTTATCTTCCCTAACGGGGATAAAAAAGATTATAAATACAATGAAAATATTGACTACATAAGCATTGATGATAGCCTAAAAGGGTTTAGAAAAAAATTGAAACCTGGATTTAATTCCAAATATGTTACTTCAAAAGATGCAGAAGGCATTACAGTAAAAATTGAAAACGATAGCCTTAACCTCTATTACAAAACACCATATACCAGTTGGAAAGAAACTGTTTTAAGTGCTAGCGAAAGCACCTTAAAAGTAGTTAATGGCAGAGAAACAGTTTATATTTACAAAAGGTATAAACCTATGAAAATAGATTTAGAATAAAAGATGGCAAGACGTAATAACGACAATCAATCTATCGAAGATATTCTTAAAGAATTTGTCTCAAGCAACAAGCTTCAAAGTGGTTTAGACAAAGTAAATGTGCGAGAAGCTTGGACTAAACTTATGGGAAATGGTGTCAATAATTACACCATCGCCATCGAATTAAAGCACAAAACACTTTACGTACAGTTAAGCTCTAGCGTACTGCGTGAGGAATTGAGCTATGGCAAAGAAAAAATTATTGCAATGCTAAATGAGGCCATTGGCAAAGAGGTAATCAAGACTTTAGTTTTACGCTAATATAAGTACTAAAATTTCCTTAAACCATTAATTACTAACCGAAATGCTTAATATCTTTGTAAAAACCTTAGGTATTAACTCATGAAATATCTCATATTTCAACTTTTAATTTCAATAATCCTTCCACAAATGACCTTATTCGATTTTAATTCAGAAAGTAATACTCGTAGTTGGCGCATTGTGGACGATGTTGTTATGGGTGGACGCTCTGATGGTAGTTTTAAATTAGATGAAGACGGCCATGGTCAGTTTTTTGGCGAAGTTTCCTTGGAAAACAACGGTGGTTTTTCATCCGTTAGATATAATTTTGACACCATTAATTCTTCCGCACACCAATCGTTTCAACTCAGAATTAAAGGCGATGGCAAGTCCTATCAATTTAGAGTTAAAGCTTCAAACCGTCAACGTTATTCTTATATATATACCTTTAAAACATCAGGAGAGTGGGAAACAATTTTGATTCCATTTGGAAAAATGAAACCGTCTTTCCGAGGCTATGAGCTTAACCAACCAAATTACAACGGTGTACAAATGGAAGAAATTGCTTTTCTTATTGGAAACAAAAAAGAGGAATGTTTTAAACTCTTAATTGATTCTATTATCTTAAAGTAAAATTCTCAGCACAAAACAATTGCTTATTACGATTGGTCTTATTACTTTAGTTCTATGACTGAGGAAGCTATCGAACAAGAAAATGCAGCTATTGCAAAAGCCTATAAAGAGCTTTTAAAAGTAAGCTATCAAGCCTTAAGCCGTGACGACAAAAAACTGATTCGCCATGCTTTTGAGGTGGCTGTTGATGCGCACAAAGACCAACGTCGTAAATCTGGCGAAGCCTATATTTTTCATCCGATTGCAGTAGCCAAAATCGTCGCTCAAGAAATTGGTATGGATGCAACCAGTATCGCTGCGGCTTTACTTCATGATGTAGTTGAAGATAATCCTAACTACACTATAGCAGATATGGAACGTCTTTTTGGTGAAACCGTAGCCCGCATTGTAGATGGACTCACAAAAATTTCGTCCTTAAAGAAGGATATGGATGTCTCTTTACAAGCGGAGAATTTCAGAAAAATGCTATTAACACTTAATGAAGATGTCCGTGTTATTATCATTAAAATTGCTGACCGTTTGCATAATATGCAAACCATGGACTCAATGCGAAGCGATAAACAAGTAAAGATTGCTTCAGAAACGTTATACATTTATGCACCACTTGCTCACAGAATCGGTTTATATAATATTAAAACTGAGCTTGAAGATTTAGGTTTAAAATACACACAGCCCGAAGTTTTTAATTCTATATCTAACAAAATTGAAGATAGTAAAGAAGAGCAAGATGCTTATATCGAAGATTTCTCGAAGGTCATTAAAGATTCGTTAGACAAAGAAGGACTTGAGTACGAAATTAAAGGGCGACCAAAATCTATTTTCAGTATCCGCCGAAAAATGCAAAAGCAAGACGTTTCCTTTGATGAAGTGTATGATAAATTTGCTGTAAGAATAGTCTATAAGTCAGACATCCCGAACGAAAAGTTCTTGGCGTGGAAAATATACTCTATTGTAACAGACCACTTTACGCCAAACCCTATTCGTCTTCGTGATTGGATTTCTTCACCAAAATCTACAGGTTACGAAGCCTTACACATTACTGTTGTTGGGCCAAAAAGCCGCTGGGTCGAAGTGCAAATCCGTAGTGAGCGAATGAATGAAATTGCAGAAAAAGGTTATGCTGCACATTACAAATATAAAAATGCAAATGAAAAGGATGATAGTCTAGATATCTGGATAAATAGACTTCAAGAAACACTTCAAAATAATGACGCAGATGCTGTAGATTTTGTAGAGCAATTTAAACTCAACTTATACTCTAAAGAAATATTTGTCTTCTCGCCGAAAGGAGATTTAAAATCCCTTCCAAAAGGAGCAACACCATTAGATTTTGCTTTCAGCATTCATACAGAAGTGGGTATGAAAACACGCGGCGCTAAAGTCAATGGAAAATTGGTACCATTAAGTCATGAGCTTAAAAGTGGTGATCGTATCGAGATATTAACTTCAGAAAATGCTAAACCAAATAGCAACTGGTTAGACTATTCTACAACTGCAAGAGCACGTAGTAAAATTAAATCCTTTCTCAATGCCGATAAAAAAGAAGTGGCTGAAGAAGGAAAAGAAATTTTACGCAGAAAACTTAAACAACTTAAAATAGCTCTCAATGAAAAATCTGTTAATGAGCTTGTTAATTATTTTAAGCTAAGCACTTCCTTAGACTTATTTTACCGAGTCGGTCTAGGTACAATAGATAATACAATGCTTAAAGCCTACGCGGCATCCAGAAGTAATGCTTTTGTTAATTACATCAAAAACAAAATATCACGTAAGCCAGAAACGCCTAAGAATATCAATAAAGAAGAAATTACTTCTAAGTACGATATGCTTGTTTTTGGTAAAGAGGAAGAAAAATTAGATTACACATTAGCTCAATGTTGTAATCCCATTCCTGGAGATAAGGTATTCGGATTTTTAACCATTAATGATGGCATAAAAGTTCATAAAAAAAACTGTCCAAATGCCTTGAGCCTACAGTCGAATTATGCCTACAGGATAATGCAAGCCAAATGGATTGACTCCTCACAGCAAGAATATACTTCACAGATTTTATTATCTGGTTTGGATGATTTGGGTTTGGTAAACGATGTCACTAAAGTGATTTCTGCAAACATGCATGTAAATATGAAAAGCCTTAATTTCTCTAGTGATGATGGAATTTTTACAGGAAAAATAACAGTTGTTGTAAAAAATAAAGCCATGCTAAAAAAACTGATGGATAATCTAAAGAAAATTAATGGTATTGATAAGGTTACTAGAGCCTAAACTGAAAAAACCAAGCATTTTTGCTGTCCTTGAAAACTTGTTGATTTCTTTTATTTTTTAGTTTAACTTTAGTATCTGAATGGTACAATTTTGTTTAAATTTACAACTTGATTATGAAGGCAAAAACTGAAGAAAGTAACCAAGAGATTGTAAAACGTGTTTTTACACAATTTCTAGAAGACAAAGGTCATAGAAAAACACCTGAGCGTTATGCTATTCTTCAGGAAATCTACGACAGTGAAGAACATTTTGATATTGAATCTTTATACATCAAAATGAAAAACAAAAACTATCGTGTAAGCCGTGCTACACTTTACAATACCATTGAATTATTACTAGACTGCGCGCTTGTCCGAAAGCATCAATTTGGACAAAACCAAGCACACTATGAAAAATCATATTTCGATAAGCAACACGACCATGTTATTTTAACCGATACTGGTGAGGTTATAGAATTCTGTGACCCACGTATTCAATCAATCAAAAAAACCATAGAAGAAGTTTTTGATATCGAAATCAATAACCATTCACTTTACTTTTATGGCAACCGAAAAAACAACACTAACTAACTTTTTACAATGGCAGTAGATTTACTACTAGGACTACAATGGGGTGATGAAGGCAAAGGAAAAATTGTCGATGTACTCACCTCCAAATACGATATTATTGCACGTTTTCAAGGTGGCCCAAATGCAGGTCACACTTTAGTTTTTAATGGCAGAAAGCATGTTTTACACACCATTCCTTCAGGAATTTTTCATGACGATACTGTGAATTTAGTAGGCAACGGTGTGGTGATTGATCCAGTAATTTTTAAAAAAGAACTAGATAAATTAGACGAGCAAAATGTAGACTATAAAAAATCCCTGCTCATATCTAGAAAAGCCCATATCATTTTACCAACACATCGATTACTAGATGCCGCAAGTGAAACTGCAAAAGGAAAAGCAAAAATTGGTTCTACCTTAAAAGGAATTGGTCCAACCTATATGGATAAAACCGGTAGAAATGGTATCCGCGTCGGTGATGTAGAATTGACAGGTTGGAAAGACAAATACAGAGCTTTAGCCAATAAGCATGAAGCCATGATTGATTTCTACAACGTAGACATCCAATATAATTTAAAAGAATTAGAAGCTGAATTTTTCAGTGCTGTAGATACTTTAAAATCATTAAAGTTTATTGATTCTGAAGAATATGTACATCAAGCACAAGCATCTAAAAAGACCATATTAGCAGAAGGTGCGCAAGGCTCATTACTAGATATTGATTTTGGAACATACCCTTTTGTAACCTCTTCTAATACTACAGCTGCTGGCGCTTGCACAGGTTTGGGTGTAGCACCAAATAGTATTGGAAAAGTTTACGGTATTTTTAAAGCTTACACAACGCGTGTAGGTTCAGGACCTTTCCCAACAGAATTATTTAATGAAGACGGTGCTACCATGGCACGTGTTGGTCACGAATTTGGCGCAACTACGGGACGCCCAAGACGTTGTGGTTGGTTAGATTTGGTAGCCTTACGCTATGCTTGCCAAGTTAATGGCGTTACAGAACTCATCATGATG
Organism: Winogradskyella sp.; assembly: GCF_013042245.1. Classification (GTDB taxonomy): domain Bacteria; phylum Bacteroidota; class Bacteroidia; order Flavobacteriales; family Flavobacteriaceae; genus Winogradskyella. The sequence continues at coordinate 29,205 of NZ_JABDQL010000148.1, forward strand.
AAAGGCGATGTACTTTCTGGTTTTAAAAGTTTGAAGGTGTGTACGGCATACAACTATAAAGGCGACGAAATCACACATTTACCATACAACATTGAAGAAGAAAATGTTACACCTATTTATACTGAATTAAAAGGCTGGGAAGCAGATTTAACAGGAATGACTGAAGCTTCACAATTACCAGATGCACTAAATGGTTATGTAGAATTTTTGGAAAAAGAATTAAACATACCTATTACAGTTGTGTCTGTTGGTCCTGATAGAAAGCAGACGATTATTAGAAAGTAAACAAATGCTTTTTTAGTAATTATTTGAAAATTTTACGCAATTGGTATTATATTTCTTCCTCTAAAACTATTTGATGGAAGTCCTAAATCTTAACATTTTCAACATCCTAATAATTTCCGGTGTTCTACATGGAATCATTTTTAGTATTGTTGCCTCTACACAAAAAAATTTATCACTAACAATACAATCTATCTTGCTTTAGTTGTATTTTTTTATCTCTAAGTAATTTACAAGCTAGATTCAAGTCTTAATTATAGTCAGTCTAATAATTTTGACACATGGACTGAAAATGAAAAATCACAATATAAAAATTTAAAAAAACTTGCTTATTATGTTAATGGAAAAGAAAATCAGAGATATCAAAAGATACTTTATTCGATAGATATATCTTTTTCAATTATGTATTAAATGACAAAAACGTAGAAAGAAGAGAAAGACGTTTAGTCCAATTTGATTCGCTATTTTATTCATTTAGAAATAAAATAAATACAATTGGTATTAACAATCTTGAAGCAAAACCTATACGTTATTACAAAAATCATAAAATTTATGAGCCTTTTGATGAAAGTAAATCAAACAAGAAAACTATAAGTGGAGAAAAAATGTATACAAGAAGTGATAATGTATTTGTTTATTATAAAAAAGATAACCCAGAAAACCCTCTTGGCACATTAGTATTTGAGCCAGAAACAAGTAAATTGGTATCATGGGTTCTACTTTGCCAAGGTAATTAATGTTACTTTTTGACCTTTAATCTACTCTAGATAAAAAATTAAAATAATGCTTCGAAATATCGAAGTATTATTTTTTTCAATCTAATTCATTTTATGTCGTTACATTTGTAGCAAATTCTATGTATTGAAGTTTCATCTAAAATTAATATTTGTAGTTTTTCTCTGTAACTCCGCTTTTGTAAGCTTGTCCCAAAGCAAAGAGAAACTAAAAATAATTTATACGGGTCGTGCAAAGACGTTAGTAAATGAAGTTGATGGTTCAGTAACCACATTTCTTAGAGACAACCAACAGCAGGTACATTTTGTACATAACGGTATCAATTTGTATTGTGACAAAGCCATTTTATACAAAGAACAAGATTTTATCGAAGCTTTTAGCAACGTACGCATGGTACAAGGCGATACTATAACTATGACTGCTAATTACACAGAGTATAGTGGAAAAACAGAACTCGCTTTTGCTAGAGGTAATGTTATTCTCAAAGAACCTGAATCTACGCTTACTACAAACAAACTTCATTTTGACAGAAAAAAGCAACAGGCCTATTACGATACCAAAGGAAAAGTAGTCAGAGATTCTTCAGGAACCATAACCAGTAACATTGGTCGTTATTACATGCAAACCAAAAAATATCAGTTTATAGATAGTGTAGTTTTAGTCAATCCTGAATACACCTTAAAAACTAAGCGTTTAGACTTCTTTAATGATTCTGGACATGCTTATATTTTTGGTCCTTCCACCATTACAGGAGAGGATAATGATATTTATTGTGAGCGTGGTTTTTATGACACACAAGAAGATTTCGGTCATTTTCAACGTAACGCAAAAATCAATTACGACAATCGTGAAGTCAAAGGCGATAGTATGTACTTTGACCGCACGTTGAATTTTGCTTCGGCTACAAATAACATAAAAGTTACCGATACCATAAATAATAGTATCGTAAAAGGTGATTATGCCGAAGTATGGAAAGCAAAAGACTCTCTTTTTATTACCGGTCGCGCATTAGCGATTTCTGTTCAAGAACAAGATTCAATCTATATGCATAGTGATACATTAATGGTGACTGGTCCAGAAGAACATCGTATAACAAGAGCTTTTTACAATGCCAAAATCTACAAAAGCGATTTGGCTGGTAAGGCCGATTCAATTCATGTAGACCACAAATCTGGTTTAACACAGATGATAAACTTAGCGCGCTACGATTCTAAAGACCCATTCGCAATTAAACGTAAACCTGTACTTTGGAATTTGGACAACCAGATGTCTGGAGATACTATTCATCTTATCTCCGATGTTAAGACAGAAAAACTAGACTCTCTAAAGGTTTTTTATAACGCTTTTTTAGTTAGCAAAGACACCATTAGTGAAGATGGCTACAACCAAACAAAGGGAAAAGAACTTATTGGTTTGTTTAGAGATAATGAGTTGTATAATGTAGATATTATAAAAAATGCAGAAGTCATTTACTATTCAAGAAATGATTTGGGCGAACTTATAGGTATTAACAAATCTAAATCGGGAAGTATTACTATTAAGATTGCTAATAATGATATTGAAGAAATTAGACTCATCAATAAGATTGACGGAGATTTGAGTCCAGAATCATTATTCCCCAATAATGCCAATAAATTACGTGGTTTTGACTGGCGAGGCGAAGAACGTCCAAATAGTGTGGAAGATTTATTCAAAGACGATAAGTCAAGAAAACTTCCAGCCATCAAAGGTTTAGACGATTACATTCCGCCAGAAGATTTTTTTGATGAAGCTGTTTTAGAGCGCGTTGAAACTGCTAAACCAAAGAATGCGAAATCAGAAAATAGAGCTGCTCGAAATATTCCAAATAATGAAAAAGCAGAGCCTAAAAAGGAGAAAAAATCAGGCAAATAATGCAAGACGATTTTTTTAAATACCAAGCACAAACAACACCTCATCCACTAGCCATGGAAGTTAGCCATGCAGAAGGAAGTTACATTTACGACAAAGAAGATAACGCGCATTTAGATTTTGTCGCTGGCGTTTCGGCAACACCCTTAGGACACCGTCATCCTAAAGTTGTTTCGGCTATAAAAACCCAACTTAATAAGTACCTACATGTTATGGTATATGGAGAATATATCCAGGAACCTGCAGTAGCCTTAGCTAAACTTATAGCAGACCAATTACCAATATCTTTAAATACTACATATCTTGTTAATTCAGGTACTGAAGCCATTGAAGGCAGTCTTAAATTAGCACGACATTATACTGGCAGAACTGAAATTATTGCTGCCAAAAATGCATATCACGGTAATACGATGGGCGCATTAAGTTTAATGGATTATCAAGAACGCAAACGCCCCTTTTTACCATTATTACCCAATATTAGACATATTACCTTTAATTGTGATTTTTGCTTAAACCAAATCACAGAAAAAACGGCGGCTGTTATTTTAGAGACAATTCAAGGTGGTGCGGGCTTCATTGAACCTGTAAACGGCTATCTAAAAAAGGTAAGGGAACGCTGTAATGCTGTTGGTACCTTATTGATTTTGGATGAAATTCAACCTGGATTTGGTCGTACTGGCAAACTGTTTGGTTTTGAAAATTATGATTGTATACCAGATATTTTAGTCACTGGAAAAGGTCTTGGCGGTGGCATGCCTATTGGTGCATTTACAGCATCTAATGCGATGATGACCACCTTGAGCGATAATCCAAAACTAGGACATATCACAACATTTGGCGGACATCCCGTGATAGCAGCAGCTGCACACGCAACTTTAAAAGAAATTACAGAATCTCAACTTATTGCTGAAACTTTAGAAAAAGAAAAATTAATACGTAAAACTCTTCAACATCCAAAAATCAAAGAAATCAGAGGGCGAGGGTTGATGCTGGCTGTTATTACAGAGTCTGCAGAGGTTACTAATCAAGTTATCCTAAAAGCAAAAGACCAAGGCTTAATATTATTTTGGTTGTTGTTTGAACCAAAAGCTATTCGAATTACACCGCCTTTAACAATTTCAAATGAGGAGATACTTAAAGGATCTAATATAATCTTAGACATCCTCAATTCACTTTAATCCCTTAAATCTGCAGTATTTATTATTAGTGGTATAACTATTGCGAAGAATTTAACTGTTAACTACTTTGTTAAAAACATTACATTTTTAAAACTCAAACTTTAAACTATAACACTAAATTTATTTTATTGAATATTACATCTGCCTATGGAGTATAGTCAAAATGAAAATTATAATAACATGTCCCTCACAAAGTTTGAGTCCATGCTAAAAACAAATGATGTTTTGTTTTTTGATTCAAACGAATTCGAAAACATTATTCATCATTATCTCGAAAATGGTAAAATTTCTCTCGCTAAAAAAGCCATAAAATTAGGACTTCAACAGCACCCAACATCCATAAATCTTCGTTTATTTAAAATTGAAATTCTTGTTATAGAAAATAAGTTTGATGAGGCCAATACCATTTTAGAAGAGCTTCACTTTCTAGAACCTAATAACGAAGAAATTTTTATTCAAAAAGCTAACGTATTATCAAAGCAAGACTTCCATCAAGAAGCCATTAACGCACTTTTGATGGCGCTTGATTTGTCGAATACACCTGAAGATGAAAGTGACCTTTATGGCCTTCTAGGTATGGAATATCTCTTTTTAGAACAGTTTGAAAATGCATTATTATACTTTCAGAAGTGTTTAGAAATAGACCTCACAGATTATTCAGCGTTACATAATGTTATTTATTGTTTTGACTTTTTAGATAAAAATGAAGAAGCTATAGATTTTTTAAATGCCTATTTAGACACCAATCCTTATTGTGAAGTGGCTTGGCACCAATTAGGAAGACAGTATTTTTCTATAAAAGATTACATACGTGCAAATAGTGCTTTTGATTTTGCTATAATTTCTGACGACACATTTGTTGGAGCCTATCTTGAAAAAGGTAAGGTTTTAGAAAAACAGCAAAAGTACACTGAAGCAATTGAAAACTACAAAATCACACTAGCACTTGAAGACCCGACCTCCTTTGCTTTATTAAGAATCGGGTATTGTTACGAAAAACTTGGAGAAGACGATTTAGCAGTACAATTTTTTAACCGCACCGTTGAAGAAGATCCACTTTTAGATAAAGGATGGATTGCTATCACAAAATTTTTCAATAAAAAAAGAAACTACCAAAAAGCATTATATTATATAAAGAGAGCCGTAAATATTGACGGTGATAATGTTTTGTATTGGAAAATGTTTGCAAAAATAAACCTGCGCTTAAACTTTTTAGAAGAAGCTGCTGAAGGTTTTAAACGAACACTAGAACTAGGCAACTATGAACTAGACACTTGGATTTACAGAGCAGATATCCTAATAAAACTTGGCGAATACGATGCTGCAGTTTATAATTTACTTCAGGCAACTGAGTTTTATCCAGAATCTGAAGAAATAGAGTACAGACTTGGTGGTTTATATTTTAAACTCATGCAAACAGATAAAGGCCGTTATCATCTTAAAAATGCACTTCGCATTAATAATGAGCATGATTTTATTATAGATGAATTGTTTCCAAATTTGAAAAATAGACCTGTTGTAAAGGAGATTATTTTGTCTTCTAAAAAATCTTAAGGTTAAAAATCCATACCTTAGCGTTTCACATTAATTACAATTATGCAACGCAGCTTTTTCAGCTATTTAATTATTACTTTAAAGGGTATAGCCATGGGTGCAGCCGATGTTGTCCCTGGTGTTTCAGGTGGCACAATTGCCTTTATTTCTGGTATTTACGAAGAACTTATAGAGAGTATAGATAATGTAAATCTTGGATTTTTTAAAGTCTGGAAAACTTCAGATTTTAAAAGCGCATGGAAATCTATCAACGGTACATTTTTACTGGCTTTATTCTCAGGTATTGCCATAAGTATATTGTCATTAGCCAAATTAATAAAATGGTTGTTACATAATGAGCCAGTTTTGTTGTGGTCATTCTTTTTCGGTTTAGTTTTAGCTAGTATTTTGTATATCGCAAAACAAATAAAATCATGGTCACCTTTAGTTATTATAGCAATTTTACTAACCTCTATCCTATCCTATTACATTACTTTGGCAGAACCTTTTGCATCACCAGATAGCCCTTACTATTTAGTTTTTTGTGGATTCATTGCAATCATCGCTATGATTTTACCAGGCGTTTCAGGGGCTTTTATTCTACTTATATTAGGCGCATATCAGACAGCTATTGATACCGTAAACAATCTTCGTGATGGTATATTTACAGGCAATATAGAATTATTTAAGGACGCCTTAATCAATTTTGTGTTATTAGCTATTGGTGCTGTTATTGGTATAAAAGTCTTCAGTAAAATCCTAAATTGGATGTTTAAACATAAAAAAAACATCACTTTAGCCATACTTACAGGGTTTATGATTGGCTCTCTAAATAAGATTTGGCCATGGAAAAAAATACTCACTAGAAGATTAAATTCTGAAGGGCTTGAAGTTCCTCTTCTAGAAAAAAGTATACTCCCAAATAATTACAACGGAGAAAACCAATTATTCTTGGCAATAGTATTTATGACTATCGGTTTTCTTGTCATCCTGATCTTAGAACGATTAGGTAAAGGAAAAGAAAATTTAGATGCGTAATATGGAAAGTATCCGCTCGTTTAAGGACCGTGTATTTTTAGTCATAAAAGGATTAGCTATGGGAGCTGCTAACAAAGTACCTGGTGTTTCAGGTGGTGTCGTTGCATTTGTTGCTGGGTTTTACGAAGAGTTTATTTACTCTTTACAACGTGTTAATAAAACGGCCTTTAAATTACTCTTTAACGGACGGTTTAAAAGTTTTTATAAATACGTTAATGGTAAGTTTCTCTTCCTTCTTTTTTTAGGAATGATAATCAGTTATTTCAGCGTTTCAAAAATTTTAGATTATCTCATTGTGCACTACCAACTTTATGTATGGAGTACATTTTTTGGTATGATTTTAGGCTCTATATATTATATCGACAAAGACTTTGGTGATTGGAACGCCAAAACTGTTATTAGTCTATTGATAGGTGCTCTTATTGGAATAAGCATTAGTTTTCTAGACCCTGCCACAGAGAATGATAATCTCCTTTTTGTGTTTCTATGCGGAATAATTAGCGTCTCTGGGATGACTTTGCCTGGATTTTCGGGTTCTTTTATTCTTATTCTTCTAGGTAATTATGTTTTACTTTTGGTCGATTCCGTTAATGCTCTATACAATACAATTTCAGATATTATAACTTGTAATTTTGAATTTGTAAAAGATCAAGCGCGAATACGCATGCTAAAAGTACTCTCGGTATTCACATTGGGTTCCGTTACAGGGTTAGTAACGTTTTCTCATGTTTTAAATTACATTTTAAAACATTACAAAAGTATAACCTTAGCAACAATCATTGGTTTTATTATTGGCTCTTTAGGTGTAGTTTGGCCTTGGAAAAAAACGATTTACAAATTAGATACTAATGGCGACTCAGTTTTAGACTCAACAGGCGCTCCAATAATAGAAAATTATCAACGTTTTTTACCCGAACTTAATACGGAAACCTACACAGCTATAGCGTATATTGTATTCGGAATTTTAATCGTTTTAGCCCTTGAATGGTATGGACAACGGACAAAAAAAATCAAATAAATACGGCTTAATTGGTAAGGAAATCGATTACTCTTTTTCGAGAGGATATTTTGCTGAAAAATTTAAGACTAAAAACTTACCACACACATATGTAAATTTTGAACTTCAGGATATTTCAGAGTTTGAAAATATTTTTCAAGATTCTGAAAATATTAAAGGACTTAATGTTACTATTCCATACAAAGAAGACGTTATTCCTTTTTTAGATAAACTAGATAAGCGTGCTAAAAAAATAGGCGCTGTTAACACTATAAAGATTTCAAAAAAAGGAAAGCGTATTGGATATAATACCGATTATTTTGGTTTTAAAGAATCGCTAAAGCCACATCTAAAAAAACACCATAAAAAGGCTTTAATCTTAGGAACTGGTGGTGCTTCAAAGGCCATAGCTTATGCACTCAAACAACTAAAAATAAACTTTCACTTTGTGTCTCGCACAAAAAAAGATACAGTAAAATTTATTTATTCAGAATTAACAGAAACCATAATAAATGAACATCAAATATTGATTAATTGCTCACCTGTTGGGACGTTTCCAAATGTCTATAAATACCCAAATATCCCGTATGATGGAGTTACAGAACATCATATCCTCTATGACCTTATTTATAATCCTGAAGAAACAAAATTCTTACAATTAGGAAAATCTCAAAATGCAACTACAATTAATGGCTTAAAAATGTTAGAATTACAAGCAGAAAAATCTTGGGAAATATGGAATAGTTGAACCCATCATTTAAGCTTTGTTTACTCCCAAAAGCTTTTTAATTCTTAGGCTTTTATTATATTTACCTCCTATATTTAAAATTAACGACATATGTCTGAGAAAGATAACCTGCAAAATGCAGACGGAAAAAAAGAAGTTGAAGAAATCAAAGTTGAAGCGACTCCAAAAGAAATTGAAACCGAAGTAAAAGTTAAGGAAACTCCTACTGTAACTGAAGAAGAAAAGGTAGCAGAAACTAAAGTTACTAAAGCTAAAGGCCAACAGCATACTCCTGATGTACCTGAAGAAAACGTAGAGGAAGTTAAAACTCAAGAGGATGCACACGTCGAAGAGATAGAAAACTCTAATGCAGAAGATGCAGAAGACGAATCTAACGCCGAGCGTCACAAACTCGAGGATAAAGACTATCATGCAATGTCTATGGATTATTTGGTTTTAGAGTTTGAGAAACTTCTAAAAAATCAAAAAATACAAACTATCTCATCTCATGTCAATGAGATTAAAGCAGAATTCAAAGCTAAATACGCTGCACTTTTAGAGGAAAAAAAGGCTGAATTTGAAGCCGATGGCGGTAATCCTATTGACTTTTACTACTCTAACGACACCAAAAAACGCTTTAATACGGCTTCTAAAGAATACAAAAAAGCCATTAATGTCTATTACAAGGAAAGAGAGCAATCACTTAAACAAAACCTAGAGAATCGCCTAGCTATTATTGAAGAGATAAAAAATCTTGTTGGTGTTGAAGAAAACATGGGTGAAACCTATAAACACTTCAAAGAATTACAAGAAAAATGGCGAAATGCTGGCCCTATCCCTCGAGACAAGTATAATAATGCTTGGAATACATACCACCATCATGTAGAGCGCTTTTATGACTTCTTGCATCTTAATCGCGATTTGCGCGATATGGACTTTAAGCATAATTATGACCAAAAACTCAAGATTATTCAGCGTGCAGAGGAATTAGCTAAAGAAGACAACGTCAACTATTCGTTTAGAGAGTTACAAGTATTACACAAACTGTGGAAAGAAGAGTTAGGCCCAGTAGGTAAAAAACATCGCGAAGAAATTTGGGAGCGTTTTAGCAACGCTACAAAAATTATACATGATAAACGTCAAGAATATTATGCCGATTTAGACAAAGCTTACGAGAAAAATTTGGTCCGCAAGGAAGAAATAATAGAAAACATAAAAGCATTGAATACCGAAGAAAACGTTTCTCATGGTGTTTTACAAAAACGCATTAAAGAATTAGAAGCCTTGAGAGAGGCCTTTTTTAATGCAGGAAAAGTGCCTTTAAAACAAAATGAAGCCACTTGGAAAAAGTTTAAAGATGCTGTAAGAGAGTTTAACCGTAATAAAAACAAATTTTACAAAAATCTAAAAAAAGACCAATATGCCAATCTTCAGCAAAAACTAGAACTCATCAAAATTGCCGAAGACAACAAAGACAGTGACGATTTTAAAACCGTAACGCCTTTGATGAAAAACATACAAAATCAATGGAAAGCCATTGGTCATGTACCACGTAAAGATTCTGATAAAATCTGGAAACAGTTCAAAAATGCATGTAATCACTACTTTGACAGTATGCATGCAGAGCGTAAAGCCGAAAACCAAGAACTTTATGATGCTTTTGATAAAAAGCAAGCTTTATTAGATACTGTAAAGTCTTTTGAGTTTTCTGATGATGCTAAAGCCGATATCAAAAAACTACAAGACAAAATGAAGACTTTTAAAACTATTGGTTTTGTCCCTCAAAACAAACGGTACATTGATGGTAAATTTTACAAAGCTATTGATGCCGCTTTTGATAAACTAAAAATGGATAAATCCAAGCTAGAAATGCTTCGTTTTGAAGGACGCTTAGAGAATCTAAGCGGCAGTGATGATACAAGACAGTTAGATAACGAGCAAAACTTTATACGTAAGAAAATTGATGAAGTAAAATCTGAAATTAACCAACTAGAAAACAATTTACAGTTTTTTTCTAACGTTAATGCAGACAACCCACTCGTAAAAGATGTCCATAAAAACATTGCCAAGCACAAAACATCTCTAGATACTTGGAAAAGCAAGTTGAAACGCGTCCGTGAAATGTATTCCTAATAAATCACTTAAGTCATCGCTTGCCTTTCTGCAAAAGTTCTTGCTATTTTTCAATATATAATTACATAAATCTCAAAACCCACTTGTTTTCACAAGTGGGTTTTGCCCTAACTAAACTAAATTAACCTTAATTACAACCGCTAAATAATAATTAAGATTCTACAAATAGAAAACCACCTTAGAGTAGCTTTCAATATAGTTACGTGTTAAATTTTATTTTAGATTTTTGATTGTAAAACTTTAACAGTTTTAAAGTTTTTTAGCTTCTTCCCAGAAAACATCCATCTCAGATAATGTCATGTCTTTGAGTGGTTTTTGTAGTTCTTTGGATTTCCCTTCTAAATACTGAAAACGTTTAATAAACTTTTTGTTTGTTCGCTCTAGAGCGTTTTCGGGATTAACCTTTAAAAACCTCGCATAATTAACCATGGAGAATAAGACATCACCAAATTCGCTATCAATTCTGTCTGTATTTCCCGCGGTAATTTCGGCTTTGAGTTCAGCAATCTCCTCTTCTACTTTTTCAAAAACTTGTTCTGGTTTTTCCCAATCAAAACCAACACCTGCTACTTTATCTTGTATACGGTTTGCCTTTACCATAGCTGGTAAACTTTTGGGTACACCTTCTAAAACACTCTCTTTACCTTCTTTGAGTTTTAGTTGTTCCCAATTGCGTTTTACATCTTCTTCATCTTTAACCTCAACATCTCCATAAATATGTGGATGACGGTCTACGAGTTTATCGCAAATACTGTTGCAAACCTCTGCAATATCAAAGTCTTTAGTTTCGCTACCTATTTTAGAATAGAATACGATGTGCAACAATACATCTCCTAATTCTTTTTTAACTTCATCTAAGTTATTATCTAGAATAGCATCCCCGAGTTCGTAAACTTCCTCTATTGTTAAATGACGAAGGGACTCCATGGTTTGCTTTTTATCCCAAGGACATTGATCCCTAAGCTCATCCATTATGGTTAGCAAACGGTCAAAGGCTTCTAATTGGGCTTTTCTATCAGACATAAACTGAACGTGTTTTATGGTCTAAATTACCACAATGCATTATTAAAATTAAAGAAATGTCTTTCTAAGTTTATTCCTCTTCAGAAACGTCAGCAGTTTCATCTTCTTCAAGAGTACCCAGCAAATCATTTCTTTGAAGAATATTGTACCACTGAATCACCTTCTTTATATCAGAAGTGTAAACGCGGTCTTCATCATACTCTGGCAAAATATCGAAGAAAAATTCTTCTAATTCGTCTTTACTTGCTTTATGGCTAACATCAGTTTGCTTACCATCATGCTTGGCTTTAATTGTTTTTAAAACCTCGCGTAAGGGCACTTCTTCTGTTAACGTGTAGATGGCAATCTCACTAAGAATACTGATATTGCTATGCGCTCCTACGGTGATTCGTTTTTTGTCGATTAAAGATTCAACTACGGCACCTGTTCTGGTTTGTGTCACAATTTGATGCAGTCCTGGTTTTCCAGAAATTGATAAAATTTTATCTAAACTCATATTATAATTTTTAGCGTTTTCTACTCATTGCAGGAAAACGCATTCTGTAATCTACTCTAATTTTACCCTTAGAAATGTTTAGTAACTTTCCTTTAAGTATTCGTTTTTTGAAGGATGATAATTTATCTGTAAACAAAACACCTTCAATATGATCATACTCATGCTGAATAACACGTGCAATTAAGCCATCGTATTCTTCAACATGCGTATTAAAATCTTCGTCTTGGTATTGTATTTTTATTTTTGGTTGTCTAAATACATCTTCTCTAACATCTGGTATACTTAAACAACCCTCATTAAAAGCCCACTCATCTCCTTCTTCTTCAAGAATTACTGGATTTATGAATGTCTTCTTGAAATTTTTTAGTTGTGCTGCTTCTTCTTCAGAAAAATCATCATCTTCAGCGAATGGAGAGGTATCTACCAAAAACATACGTATAGCCAGACCTATTTGTGGCGCTGCTAAACCAACACCATAAGCACCATACATGGTTTCGTACATATTTGTAATAAGTTCATCTAACTTTGGATAATCCTTATCGATTTCCACAGCTTTTTTCTTTAAAACCGGGTCGCCATATGCTACTATTGGTAAAATCATCTTATTATTTTTTACGGATGCAAAAATACAATTCTTAGCATATTTTTATAGTTGTTTTAAGATAATTGTAACTGCTCTACTGTGAGGACATGAAACTCTGTAATATGAGCGTTGCACTAATCTCATCTACTAAAGCTTTGTTTCTGCGTTGCTTTTTACTTAAACCACCATCTATCATTGCTTGAAATGCTATTTTGGATGTAAAACGCTCGTCCACACGATCTACTGCAATATGCGGTATTGTTTTTTCTAACTTAACTAAAAACTTTTGAATAAAAACTTCACTTTCAGAATCTGTATTATCCATTTGTTTTGGAAGACCAATAATAATTTTGTCTACCTCTTCTTTTGAAGTATAATCTTTCAAAAACAAAATAAGCTCAGAAGTATTTACCGTGGTTAAACCGGAGGCAATTATCTGCAACTTGTCAGTTACTGCAATTCCTGTTCGTTTTGTACCGTAATCTATAGCTAAAAGTCTTCCCATATTTGCTGCAAAGATAACTATAAAACCTGTTTATTATTTCACACTTTATTGAATAGTCACAATTTTTTCAAAATAGTTTCATAGAGTTTTACTAGCCTCTTATCTTTGGCACTCTAAAATTCCTAAACTATGAAACAACTACAGACCGTAATAGAAAATGCTTGGAATGACCGTTCTTTGCTCAACAATGAAGTAACACAAGATGCCATAAGAAGTGTTATTACACTCATTGACAAAGGAACTTTGCGTGTTGCAGAACCTACAAGTGATGGTTGGCAAGTAAACGAGTGGGCAAAAAAAGCGGTAGTACTTTATTTTCCAATACAAAAAATGGAAACTCTTGAAGCTGGTATATTCGAATACCATGATAAAATGCCATTAAAGAGAGATTATGCTGCTAAGGGAATACGAGTGGTGCCAAATGCTGTGGCGCGACATGGTGCTTATATTTCTAAAGGTGTTATAATGATGCCAAGTTATGTTAATATCGGCGCTTATGTAGATGAAGGTACTATGGTAGATACGTGGGCAACCGTTGGTAGTTGTGCTCAGATAGGTAAAAATGTTCATTTATCTGGTGGTGTTGGTATTGGTGGTGTTTTAGAACCTTTGCAAGCCGCTCCTGTTATTATTGAAGACGGTGCCTTCATTGGCAGTAGATGTATAGTTGTTGAAGGTGTAAGAGTAGAAAAAGAAGCGGTTCTTGGTGCTAATGTTGTACTTACCATGAGTACAAAAATAATCGATGTTACAGGTGACCAACCTGTTGAGATGAAAGGACGAGTACCTGCTCGTTCGGTAGTTATTCCTGGTAGTTATACTAAGAAATTTGCTGCTGGAGAATTTCAAGTACCATGTGCTTTAATTATTGGTAAACGTAAAGAAAGTACAGATAAAAAGACATCACTTAATGATGCTCTGAGAGAATATGACGTTGCGGTTTAAATTATTAAATTGCAGCATATGAATAATTCAATCGATGCGGTTATAACCTGGGTAAATGGGAATGATACTATTTGGCAAGAGAAACTTAATAACTATGCCGAAACAAAGATTAACTTTGATAATAAAAAGTCTAGTAAAAGATATAATTCCATAGGCGAAATTGATGTAGCTATAAAATCAATTATAAAATATGCCCCATTTGTTAAAAATATTTATTTAGTGACAGATGACCAAAAGCCTGAAAAATTTGATGATTTAAAAAACAGAGCAAAACGAAATAATATTGAATTGGTTCTTGTTGACCACAGAACCATTTTTAGAGGCTATGAGGAATGTTTACCTACTTTCAATTCTTGCTCTATAGGTTGTATGCTTTTTAGAATACCCAATTTAACAGAACATTTTATTGTTTTTAATGATGATACATTTTTAATGAGAGAAACTAAGCCTTCTGATTTTTTTATTGACGGTAAACCAATAATAAGAGGTAAGTGGAGTCGTTTTGATGAGGACAGACATTTAAGAAATCTATATCATAGTTTCAAATTTTTTTTTAGAAAAAACATTAAATCAAATAAAAAGGGTTTTAAGAACTTTCAGCAAACTAGCGCAAAGCTGGCTGGAACCAAAAATTACCTTAGACGCTTCCACACTCCGGTTTGTATAAGGAAGTCTACTTTAGAGTCATTTTTTGTAACTAACAAGTTACTTAAGGAGAATGTAAAATACCGATTTAGAAATAAGAGTCAGTTTATTATTTCATCACTATCAGAGCATTTAGAAATACGAAACAAAACTTTTCATTTTAGTAGTCAAACAAATTTGACTTACTTTAGGTCCTACAAGAAATTACTGCTTACCAAATTAAAATTATACTTATTTAAGATTAATAAGAAAAAACTATTTATGACCTTTCAAAGTCTTGAGTTGGCCAACCAAAAAACACAAGATTATATCCTAGCGTGGATTAATAAAAGGTTAGATTAAAACCATACTATGAAGATTATAATACTAGCTGCAGGAATTGGCTCAAGACTTGGAAACCCATTTCCAAAACCACTAACACCACTTAAAAATGGTAAGAGCATAATGAAAATGCAAACCGATAATATCTCATCAAGATTCGATGTGGATGACATTAATGTGGTTGTAGGTTTTAAGAAAGACCTTATTATGGAGCGATTTCCTGAGCTAACTTATGTTTACAATCCATTTTTCGACAGAACCAATACGTCTAAAAGTCTTCTAAAAGCACTTAAAAAGAATAAAGATAAATCTGTACTTTGGTTTAATGGTGACGTTGTTTTTGACGAAAAAATACTCGACATCTTGATACCATATATAAAAGATAACCAATCATTTGTAGCCGTAAACACCAGTAAAGTAGCAGAAGAAGAAGTGAAATACACATTAAAAAATGATTACATAAACGAATTATCAAAAACTGTAGTTAATGGACTAGGAGAAGCAGTTGGTATTAATTTTATTTCTTCAAATGATATTGAGAAATTTATAAATCGTCTTGAAGAATGCGATGATAACGACTATTTTGAAAGAGGTTTAGAGCTTGGGATAGAAAAAGACGATTTAAAAATAAAAGCGGTTGACATATCAAAATACAACTGTATGGAAATTGACTTTGTAGAAGACCTTGAAAGTGTAAACAATATGCTTTAAATGAAAACAATTCTATTTTGTCAAAATAATTATGCATTTGGAATTTTAGAACCAATAAGAGATGTTTTAAAAGAGCATAACTACGACTACTTGTGGTTTGTAACCAAAAAGATATCTATTAATTTTCCTTATGATGCAGATAACTCAACAAGTGAGATTTCAGATTTAGTTGCTTTTAAAGCAGATGCGATTTTTGCCCCTGGTAATGAAGTCCCTTATTATTTAAGAGGACTAAAAGTGCAAATATTTCACGGTTTGGCAGGTGAGAAAAAAGGACACTTTAGAATTAGACATTATTTTGACTTGTACCTCACTCAAGGACCATACTTTACTAGAGGTTTTAAAAAGCTAAATCAGAAATATAAAAATTTTGATGTTATCGAAACTGGCTGGTCAAAATTAGATATTTACGGAAAAAATAATCAAAAATATAATGCTAGTAAGTCCACCTTACTACAAAAACATAAAGCCAAGAAAATCTTACTTTACGCACCTACATTTTCTCCAAAACTTACATCAGCACCTTTTTTATTAGATGAATTTAAACATCTAGCTGAAAATACGGATTATCTCATACTCATTAAGTTTCATCCGCTAATGGCTGAGGATTGGATTATTAAATACAAAGCACTCTCCAATGAAGTTTCTAATATCATTTTTCAAGAAGAAAAAAATATCATCAAATTCTTATTGATATCCGATATTTTAATAAGTGACACTTCTTCTGTTATTTACGAATTTTTACTCCTTAACAAGCCCGTTGTTACATTTAAAAATATCTCAAAAAACATAAATTGGGAAGACTCTGAAGATTATAGCCAACTGAAATCTTTAGTAGAAAAAAATCTTAATCAAGACCCATACGCCAAAAAAAGAGATCTGGTAAAAAAGGAATACCATCCATATGATGATGGTCTTTCCGCCGAACGTATGGTCAACGTTACTAAAGACTATATTAAAAAAAATGGAGTGCCCTCGAAAAGAAAACTTCCTTTTTTAAGACGTCTAAAAATTCATTCAATATTTGGAAAATTACCTTCTTAATATGGTCGCTGTACAGATTATTCGATATAAATGTACAGCTTGTCATATGATTTAAAAGTTCTACTTTTACAACATAGATTTTAAAGAATGATAAAATTATCTGGGGTCATTATTACGTACAACGAGGAGCGCTATATAGAAAGCTGCTTACAATCTCTGGTTGATGTTGTAGATGAAATAATTGTGGTTGATTCCAAATCCACTGATAATACAAAGCACATTTGCGAAAAATATGACGCTATTATAATTGAGCAAGAATTCTTGGGCTATGTGAAACAAAAGAACTTTGCTTTAGAACAAGCTTCTTTTGACCATATTGTCTCTTTAGATGGCGACGAATCACTTTCTTCTGAATTGCAAAAATCCATAATAGAACTAAAATCTAATTGGAAATACGACGGCTATTACTGCAATAGATTTAACAATTTTTGCGGTCAATGGATTAAATATTCTGACTGGTACCCTACACCTAAATTGAGAGTTTTTGACAGAAGGAAAGCCTTTTGGGATGGACTTATAGTGCATGAATCCGTTTCCTTTTACGACGTAGAACAATCTGAAACAGGACGTCTGAAAGGAGACATTCTACACCATACCTATCAAAGTTATTCAGAAATGAATCTAAAGATGGAGCAATTTTCTACACTTTCTGCGGAAGCCTATTATAAACAAGGGAAAAAATCTTCTATTTGGAAAATACTATGGAATCCGTCTTGGGCTTTCTTTAAAGCTTATTTTTTTAGACTTGGATTTTTAGACGGGCTAAATGGTTTTATTATTTGCTACCAAACAGGACATCGTAATTTTTTGAAATACACAAAACTTTACGAACTTCAAAATAAAGATAAATAACAAACCTTCTTACTTTTTCCAGAATTTAAGTTTCTTTTTAATTCTCTTTTTTCGATGAAACTTATATTGAAAATTTTGAGTTTCTTTCCACATTAACTCAAATACTTTTTCAAAAGAACTATCTACACATTTAGCATATTCATCACTCATTATTTCAACCATTGACCTATGAGGCGTGAGTCTTGCGAAATTTTTTATTCGGGTTTCAAAATCTAGAGTGCCAAAGTTCATTCGATTAAGGTCAACTAAATAAAAGTCATAGTCATTCTCCCGCTTTATAATTAGAGTATTTCCTGGTGAATGGTCTAAAAATTGAATTCCTTTTTCATGCAATTGATACGTAAATTGGGTAAAAGAACGTATTATATTTTCATAATCTGGGTAATTAAAATCGTGTATAAGTTCCCGATACGTTAAATCGTAATTAAGTTGTTCGCTAATGTAGAAACTCCGTCCAAAAAGTAGTCCTTTGTCTTGTTTAAAATACGCAATAGGTTGAGGCGTACCTATACCCAAATCTATAAGTTTTTTTGCATACTCAAAAGAACGCTGTGCCTTTCCCTTTCTGAAATATTGATAAACTATTCGGTTAACTAAATTCGGAATTTTAAAAGACTTGATGTTTACAGTAATATCATCAAGTTCGAATAATTTTAAAGTGTTGCGATTTTCTTTAAGAATGTGTTCCTCAGAAGTATCAAAACACTTAATAAGTTTTACAAGACTATTTTTCTTAGCTAAGTATTTACTATGAATTACTGATTTCATACCGCAATATTACAATTATTATAAATATAAATTATAGAACATTAAATTTTTGAAATTGTTAAATGTAATTGAAGCTATAAATTAGGGACTTCTTCTGCTATGTTGTAAATTTGCATCTTGAAATAAGAGCCAATTTCGTTTAGTAAAATGACCCATAAAAGCGCACTACAACATCCAGTTTTTAAAACCATTTCGGAATCAGCAGACAATCTTGGCGTCGATGCGTATGTCATTGGTGGCTATGTACGTGATTATTTTTTAGAACGAGGTAATGCCAAAGACATAGATGTAGTAGCCATTGGTAGCGGTATAGAATTGGCACAAAATGTAGCTAACAATTTGCCTAATAATCCTAAAGTACAAGTTTTTAAAACTTACGGTACGGCAATGTTGAAGCATGATGATATTGAAATTGAATTTGTTGGCGCACGCAAGGAAAGCTATATTGAATATAGTCGAAATCCTATTGTAGAAAATGGCAGTTTAGAAGACGACCAAAATCGACGTGATTTTACTATAAATGCTCTAGCTTTAGGCCTTAATGCTTCGAATTTCGGAGAACTTCTTGACCCTTTTAATGGTCTTAAGGATTTAGAGAGTGGACTTATAAAAACTCCACTTAATCCCGATATTACTTATTCTGATGACCCGCTGCGGATGATGCGTGCCATACGTTTTGCAACGCAACTCAACTTCAAAATTGAAGATACCTCACTAGAGGCTATTTCTAAAAATTCTGAACGCATAAAAATCATTACAAAAGAGCGTATTGTTACAGAACTACATAAAATCTTAGAGAGTAAAAAACCATCTATCGGATTTATTCATCTTGAAAAAACAGGACTGCTAGATATTATTTTACCAGAACTAACAGCGCTTAAAGGTATTGACGAAAAAGAAGGACAACGCCATAAAGATAATTTTTACCACACGCTCGAAGTTGTTGATAATATCTGTAAAACCACAGATAATCTTTGGCTACGTTGGGCAGCATTACTTCATGATATTGGTAAAGCTCCAACGAAACGCTTTCATAAAAAAATTGGCTGGACTTTTCACGGACATGAATTTGTTGGCTCAAAAATGGTGTACAAGCTTTTTAAAAGATTAAAAATGCCGTTGAATGATAAGATGAAGTTTGTCCAAAAGATGGTGTTCATGAGTTCTAGGCCCATTGTTTTAGCCTCAGATGTTACAGATTCTGCGGTAAGGCGTTTGGTTTTTGATGCAGGAGATTACGTGGAAGATTTAATGACACTTTGCGAAGCTGATATCACGACAAAAAATCCAAAAAAATTCAAAAAATATCACAATAATTTTAAAATCGTTAGAGACAAAATTGTTGAAGTCGAAGAGCGCGACCATGTTCGTAATTTTCAGCCTCCAGTTACTGGAGAAGAGATTATGGAAACCTTTAATCTAAAGCCTTCAAGAGAAATTGGTATTATTAAAGAGGCTATAAAGGAAGCTATACTAGAAGGTGAAATACCCAATGAACATGATGCTGCTTTTGAGTTTATGTTAGAAAAAGCGAAAGCTTTGGGATTGCAAGTAAGTTAGCTATGATAAAACTCGTTAGGACTACATCAGAAAACAAAGGTTTTATAGTATTAGTAAAACAACTTGATGCCTATTTAAAAATTACAGATGGTGATGAACATGAGTTTTACAGTCAGTTTAATGGTATGGAAGCATTAAAAAACGTAGTCGTTGCCTATGATAGAGAAACAGCAATAGGTTGTGGAGCATTTAAACCATTTGATGAAAATTCTGTAGAAATAAAACGCATGTTTGTTTTACCCGAAAAAAGAGTCGCAGGTGTTGGAAACCTTGTCTTAAACGATTTAGAAGATTGGGCAAAACTGATTGGTTATTCTTCTTGTGTTTTAGAAACAGGTAAGCGCCAGATAGAAGCAGTAAAATTTTATAAAAAATGCGGCTATTTTAAAATACCAAAATACGAACAATACAAAGGCATGGAAAATAGCATTTGCTATAAAAAAGAATTGATTTAGAAAATGAAAAGACGGTTTAGAAAAACAGCAAAAGTTACTTTAGTATTAATTTACTTTGTTATTGTAGCCGGTGCAGTGGTACGTATGACTGGTTCGGGAATGGGTTGTCCCGACTGGCCTAAATGTTTTGGGTATTACATTCCACCGACAGATATTTCAGAGCTTCAATTTAAGCCTAATCATGATTATAAAAAAGGAATTGTTATTATTGTTGCTGAGGAATTGCAAGTTGCGACCAAAGAATTTACATCTGGGGAAACCTTGAATTTAAACAATTGGGAACCTTACACAGCTCACGATTATGCTATATTCAATCCTATACATACCTGGGTTGAATATATAAATCGACTTATCGGTGCAATTTCAGGGTTACCTATTCTTATTTTCACCATTATGGCAATTTGGTTATGGAAAGATAAAAAGCACTTTTTATTACTTTCAGTTTTTACGGTTTTAGCGATGGCTTTTCAAGCATGGTTAGGCAAAACAGTAGTAGACTCTAATTTGGCACCTTTTAAAATTACCATTCATATGGTTATGGCTCTGGTTATTGTGGCTGTTATTCTTTACCTCATTTACGCATCAAAAACGAGTTACAAAGACCAAAAATTCGATTCAAAGTTCAGAAATATTTTAATTATAGCTACAGCATTAACACTTATTCAAATTGTTTTAGGGACACAAGTTAGACAGTTTGTGGACATTCAGAATAAATTATTTGGATACTTTAATTGGGATATTACTGCAGTAGCTCCTATTAATTTCTATATACATCGTACACTTTCTATCCTTGTTTTAGCAATAAATCTTTGGTTGTTTTTGCGAAACCATAAGCTTAATTTAGGCTATGCTAAATTCAAACTAGTTATAGTTTGTATTGCTTTAGAAATTGCAACAGGTATTGCTATGTATTACTTTAATTTTCCGTTTTCTTCACAACCGCTACATTTAGTAATCGCTGCAGTTCTTATAGGAATTCAGTTTTATATTATTTTAGAAAGCCACAATACATATAGACTTAAAAATAAGATAGCAAGCGCATAAATTGTATCTTTGGAAAATTAAATTAATACCATGATTTACAGATTTAGAGTTATACTCGATAATGATACAGAAGAGGACATTTTTAGAGATTTAGAAATCCGTGAAAATGACACTATGGAAGATTTGCATAATATCATCACACAATCATTTGGTTTTGATGGTATGGAAATGGCATCATTTTATGTGAGTGATGAAGAATGGAATCAAGGTGAAGAAATTGCCATGTTCGATGTCAGTGAAGGAAATAACAAAGTTAAGGTTATGAGCTCTACTAAAATTAATGACTTAGTACACGAAGCCTCTACTCGACTGATATATGTTTATGATTTTTTGAATATGTGGACTTTCTTTGTAGAGCTTGCTGAAATTGTCGAAGAGGCACAAAGCACAGACTACCCAAACTTAATGTTTGTTCAAGGCCAAGTACCAGATGAAGCACCTATAAAACAATTTGAAGCAGAAAAAGAGGATAATTTTAGTGAATTTGCAGATGACATAGATGTTGATGATTACAGTGATTTAGATTTTGACGAAAACTGGAATTAAATAGTAACCTCTTTTCTTAGATTAATTATGAAGTATAAAATTGGTTTTAGACTTGATTGGCTAGAAATGATAATAGTGTTATCGTGTATATTTTTTTCAGGAGTAGCTTTAGGTAGTGATATAAATGACAAGTACATTTATATTGGTCTTGCATTGACTAGTGCTGGTGGTTTATTAATCAAAAAACGTGTTAAAATGCCTTTGAGTGACAAAAAACAGTAATACATATTTAAACCAAAAAACAAAAAGCATTTCTGTATGAAATGCTTTTTTTGTTTTTATGCTGTAACAAAAAAAAGATTGATTCGTCTTACTCTTATAAACCAATCAAAAACCAATCACCTTGGAGAATATCCTTACTATAAATAACCTTACAAAAAAATTTGGTTACCTCACCGCAGTAAAAGACTTAAGCTTTACCATACAAAAAGGTAATGTGTATGGTATTTTAGGACCAAACGGAAGTGGAAAATCAACAACACTTGGTATTGTACTAAACGTAGTCAACAAAACTAATGGCGACTTTTATTGGTTCGACGGAAATACTAACACTCACGATGCACTTAAAAAAGTAGGGGCAATAATTGAGCGCCCTAACTTTTACCCCTACATGACGGCAGAGCAAAACCTAAAATTAGTTTGTAAGATAAAAGGAGTTGACACTAATAAAATTAAAGAAAAGCTAGAAGTTGTAGGCTTACTAGACAGAAAAGGAAGCAAATTTCGCACCTATTCTTTGGGTATGAAACAACGTTTGGCCATTGCATCGGCGTTACTAAACGACCCAGAAATTCTTATTCTAGATGAACCTACAAATGGTCTTGACCCACAAGGAATTCATCAAATACGAAAAATCATAAAAGATATAGCAGCAAACGGAACTACCATACTATTAGCTTCACATTTACTAGATGAAGTTGAAAAAGTATGTTCTCACGTTGTTGTGCTTAGAAAAGGAGAAAAACTATACTCAGGTCGTGTAGATGAAATGATCAGTAGTCATGGCTTCTTTGAACTAAAAACCGAAAAGCATGATGAATTAAAAACTATCCTTGAAGAAGACCCTAAATTTGGAAAAATAAAAGTGGAAGACCATTTAATTACCGCTTTCTTAAACGAGCCAATGTCTTCATCAGACTTTAATAAACTTATGTTTGAAAAAGGTATTATTCTATCGCATCTCGTAAAACGAAAAGAAAGTTTAGAAGAGCAATTCCTTCAACTTACAGATAATTTAAACTAATCATCAACCTGCCCTGAGCTTGTCGAAGGGTCAACCATATAATTCTCTAATAGAATTAGAATAACCAATCACACCATGATACGACTCATACAACTCGAACTTCAAAAGCTTTGGCTAAATAGAACAAGTAAAATTCTCATATTTGTGAGCTTTATATTGCCCTTTACAGTCTTAGTTTTATCATCCATAAAAATTAATTTCTTTGGATTTTTCACACTAGAATTAGGAGAATTAGGAATTTTCAATTTCCCTATTATATGGCATATTACAACGTTTTGCGCTTCCTATTTTAAGTTCTTCTTCGCCATTGTAGTCGTGAGCATGATTGGCAATGAATATAGTAGTAAAACCTTGAAGCAAAACCTCATCGATGGTCTCAGTAAAGAAGAATTTATACTTTCAAAATTTTATACTATTGTCTTCTTTTCATTAGCTGCTACAGTTCTTATGGGTGTTGCTACTTTTTGTATAGGTATGTATTATTCTAGTTATACTGAAGCTAGCATCGTTTTTAGAGAAGTAGAATTTTTATTGGCCTATTTTGTAAAGTTAGTTGGGTTCTTTAGTCTCTGTCTTTTCTTTGGAATGCTATTAAAACGTTCGGCATTTGCCTTAGCCTTTTTATTTATTCTTTATATCGTAGAGTGGTTAGTTTTTTGGGGAGCATATGAAATATTTGATAGTGTAGATAAAGCGTTTCAGATAAAAAACTTTATGCCTTTAGAATCTATGTACAAATTAATAGACCAACCTTTTCAGCGTGTTGTGATGACAAAATTCCCTGACAAAGCAGAATTGGGTTATGACTACGCCGTTCACTTTAGCGAAATAGCCATAGTATTGGGTTGGATAGCTCTTTTTATCTTTTTGTCTTACCGATTATTAAAAAAGAGGGATTTGTAATATATTTGATAACTAGCGCTTATCGAATATGAAAAAGAGTCTTTTTTTAATAACAATTACATTTTCAATTTTTTTTGCAAATGCTCAACAGGAAGCTTCTAATTGGCATTTTGGTAGCGGAGCTGGTTTAACATTCGATTTGTTTAATGATACTGTTACACCTATTAATTCTGCTGTAAGTACTAATGAAGGCTGCTCAAGTATTTCTGCTGCCAACGACGGAACCGTATTATTTTATACGGATGGTCGTAGTGTATGGGATGCTAATAATAATATCATGCCAAATGCAAATTATAATTCAGGAAACGGATTACTTGGTGACCCATCAAGTACCTCATCCGGTTTAATTATACCAAAGCCTAACGACCCAAATTTATATTATATTTTTACTGTAGATGAACCGCACCATAATAATGCTTGGGCATACCCAACTCAAGGACCACAAGATATTAACGGTAATCCAATCAACTTTTATCAAGAAAGTTTTGGTAATGTACCTGCAAGTTCAAATGTTGATGATGGTTTTAATAATGGTTTAACATATTCACTTATAGATTTATCATTAAATGGTGGTAATGGAGATGTTGTAGTATCAGAAAAAAATGTACCATTAATAACTTACGATGTCGCAGACTTCATTGAGACAAGTTATAAATGTTCTGAAAAAATTACTGCTGTTGCTGCCAATGATTGCGAGTCTATTTGGGTAATAACTCATTTTAGAGACAAATTTTACTCCTTTAAGATTGATAATAGTGGTGTAAATCCTACACCACAAGTTTCTGAAATTCCGGGAGATATTGATATTGTTACTAATGGATACCGTAGAAATGCTATAGGCTACATAAAAGCTTCACCAGATGGAAGTAAAATTGCTATTTGTCATAACCAAAACGCCAATGTACCTGGTAATCAAGTAGAGCCATTCACATCAGGAAGTTTTTGGGTTTACGATTTTGATAACGCCACAGGCATTGTATCTAATGGTGTTGAGCTCTTAACAAACATAAGTACTTATGGCACAGAGTTTTCTTCAGATTCTAAAAAAGTTTATGTAAGTGGTAGTAACGCAATTAATCAGTTTGATTTAGACAATAATAATCAACAAACTACTGTATTTACAACTATAGGTGGTTTTCTTGGCGCCATGCAGTTAGCACCAAATGGTAAAATATACGTTATAAATACATTTAATAATAATTTCTTAGATGTTATTGAAAACCCTAATGAAGTTGGTTTTGCATGTAACTATAACCAAAACGGACAAGCACTTGCAACTGGAACTAGTGCCAATTTAGGATTACCGCCTTTTATATCGTCATTCTTTGTAGAAAGCATAGATATTATTCGGGACGATGATTCAGAATCTACCCTATTATCATTATGTAATGGAGATACTTATACATTATTAGCGGACATTCTTCCTAATGCTACTTATACATGGACACTAGACGGAAATACGATTGATGATGGAAATGCTAATCCTTTTGATTTTGAAATAGCACCAAATCAAGGTGGTTTATATGAAGTACTCATACAACAAAACAATGGAGACTGTAATACCTTTGAAGGACAAGCCTTAGTTACCTTCTACGATATACCTGTAGCTAACAATATAATAGATGTAAATGAATGTGAAGGCACTACTGACGGTGTTGCTTCTTTTAACTTTACTAATAAAAATCCTGAGGCACTTGGAGCTCAAGATCCCTCAGAATTTTCGGTAGCATATTTTGCTAATATTGAAGATGCTAACAATAATGAAAATGAATTAACATTCCCATTTCAAAATACAACTAATCCACAAGAAATTTTTGTGCGTGTCGAAAACAGTAACAACTCTAATTGTTATAATATCAATTCTTTCAACATAATAGTCTTTGATACACCGACCGTTTCAAGATTAGATAATATACTTCTCTGCGATACTGAAGATGATACAACTGATGGCATAGTTACTACTGTGTTATCTAATCTTAATTCTGATATTCTTGGTGCAAATCAGCTCGCAGCAGATTTTACAATTACATATTATAGCAGCCAAGATGATGCAGATAATGTGGCAAATGAATTGCCAGACAATTACCAGAATGTCCCATTTAGCGACGAAGTTTTTGTTCGTATGGTAAATAATAACAATACGGATTGCGTCACTATAGATAGTTTTACCCTGACCATCAATTTAACACCAGAAGTTAATGATATTTCACTCTTTCAATGTGACGAAGATGGTATTCCTGACCGAAGAACAGTTTTCAATATTTTAGAAAAAGAAGACGATATAACAGGAGGAAATCCAGATTTTAATGTTTCCTATTATTTAGATATGAGCGATGCCATGACAGAGACAAACCCTATTGATGCTTCAAACTATACTAATATATCTAATCCACAAATAATCATAGCACGCACAACAGACACCATCTCAACTTGCTTTAGTTTCAGTGAAGTTAATTTAGCTGTTAGTGCTACTACAGCCAATGATGCTTACATTGGCATCTGTGATACAGACGATGCTGAAGATGGTTTTATGGATTTTGATTTGTCTTTGGCAGATGCACAAGTATTAGATGAGCTTCCAAACGGACTAAATTTAGCATATTACGAAACTCTAGAGGATGCTTTGTTAGAAATTAATCCGTTAGCTAATAATTATAGAAACACGACAGCTTTTACTCAAATATTATATGTCCGTGTTGAAAATCAAAATAACTGCTACGGTATTAACGAAGTTGAATTAGAAGTGTTGACCCTGCCTAATGTAGAGACATTTTTTGAAACTTTATACTGTTTAAATGACTTTCCAGAGCCTATAGTGATTAATGGTGGTGTTATTAACGACATCCCTAACAATTATTATTATGATTGGTCTACAGGCGAAACAACCATAGAAATCGAGGTCAACGAACCAAACACCTATACCGTCACTGTTTCAAATGTCGCTGGCTGCTCTAAGGAGAGAACAGTTGTTGTAAATGCTTCAAACATTGCCACTATACAAGGTATTGAAGTCACGGATGCCTCAGAAAATAATACCATTACTGTTTTGTTAGCACCTGGAGAAGGCGATTATGAATTTGCTCTTAATGACCCTAATAGTGTTTATCAAGACAGCAATATATTTGAAAATGTTCGCCCAGGCATATACACAGTTTTTGTAAGAGACAAAAATGGTTGTGGTATTATAGAAAAAATGGTTTCCGTTGTAGGTTTCCCAAAATTCTTTACACCAAATGGAGATGGACAAAACGATTTTTGGCAAGTTAAGGGTATATCTTCTCAATTTCAACAAGACACTATTATTTATATTTTTGATAAATATGGAAAATTAATAAATGAAATAAGTCCTACTGGTTCTGGTTGGGATGGAACATATAATGGCAATCCAATGCCAAGTAGTGACTATTGGTTTTCTGTAACTCTAGAAGATGGAAGACGTTTTTCAAGCCATTTTGCTTTGAAGCGCTAAATAAAATGTAATTTTAGTTTTATAATACTTGTAGGTTGAAACTAAGATATATTTATACCATCCTTTTACTACTCATTAATTTATTTAGTGGAGCACAGGACATTAGTTTGTTTCAACAATTTAATGGAAGATACGACTATACAGCTATTGGAAACACCTTAAACACTTCTGAAAACGGTAACTCTTCACCATGTGAAATTCTAACCAGATCTTCTGCCGAACTTCAGCTAGAATCTAATCAAAACATTATTGCCGCTTATTTATATTGGGCAGGCTCTGGAAATGGCGATTTTGATATTCAACTTAACGGTGAAGATATATCTGCAGAACGTATATTTACAGATGCCCTAGACGACACAAGAGTCTTTTTTGCTGCATTTTCCGATGTTACAGAAATCATTACAAACCTAGGAAGCACAATCTATACGATTTCAGATTTTGATATAAGTTCAATAATCTCACCTTACTGTCCTACAGGTACTAACTTTGGCGGCTGGGCGTTAACCGTTGTTTATGAAGATAGTAACCTGCCACTTAATCAACTCAATATTTATGACGGGCTGCAAAGTGTACCTGAATCGTTATCCATAACACTCGACAACCTGAATGTCTTGGATAATGATAATGCAAAAATTGGCTTTATCGCTTGGGAAGGTGACCGTGCTCTGGCTGTAAATGAGCAACTCACTATTAATGGAAACCTCATCGGAAATCCACCTTTAAATCCCGTAAGTAATGCTTTTAATGGAACAAATAGCTTCACAGGTGCTATCGATTTATTTAACATGGATATTGATGTATATAACATACAAGATAATATAGCCATTGGAGATACTACGGCATCAATAAGTCTAACATCAGGTCAGGATTTTGTAATGATTAATAATGTTATTACTGTCTTAAATAGTCAATTACCTGACGCCACAATCGCTGTAGAAGAAATTACTCTTACCTGTGATAGCCGAGAAATCACACTAAACTACACCACCAATAACGCCAATAGTACAGGTGTTTTACCCCAAAATACACCGATAGCATTTTATGCTGATAATCTTCTCGTCGGCCAATCTGCTACAAGTACAGATATACCTATTGGAGGTTTTGAAAATGGCACTATTAGTCTTTTTATTCCAGAGAATATTTCAGATGATTTTACGATTTCAGTAATTGTTGATGATGACGGTAATGGCAACGGAATTATTACAGAAACAAATGAAAACAATAATTTTACCTTCGCAGGTGTTTCACTTTTAATAGTTCCAGAAGTAGTAACACTTCCTAATTTATTGTCATGTAATTTAGGCTTTGAAACAGGTGAATTTAATCTTTTAGATGCAGTAACTAATTTACAAGAATTTGAAAATCAAAACTTTCAGTTTTTTGAGAATCTAGAAGATTTAGGGACAAATACAAATAGTATTAATGACATAGATTCATACAATAATTTAACTCAGCTTCAAACTATATATATTCGTCTAGAACAAGAGTTTTGCTATGAAATTTTTAAGTTTAACCTTGAAATTGAAAACTGTCCACCAATAATCCCTGAGGGATTTTCACCTAATAACGATAGTAAAAATGATTGGTTTAACATACAAGGACTTTACAGTATTTTTACACTACACGAACTTAAAATTTTTAATCGTTACGGTACACTAATTTTTGAAGGTGACGACAACAAACCGTGGTTAGGTCTATCAAATAGAGGAATAAACCATGGAGAACGTGTTCCTGTTGGCACGTATTATTATGTCTTAAACCTCAATGATTATGATTACCAACCTATTGTTGGTTGGGTATATGTAAATTATTAATTAAATATCCGTAATTACATCTAATTTTGTGTATTTCATTGATTATCATAACACTAATAGCTATGAGTGTTTTTAGTTTTACTGCGGAATTTGGAAACGAAGAAGAATGTCGTCTTCATTTTAAGCGAGAAAGAGATACACAAGGCGTATTTTTAATTGAGAAATGGTATAACTCCATTTATTCTTTAACCAATAATAGTATCGTCAATGTTTTAAATGAGCGTAACTAAGAAAGGATTTTCCGCCAAAGATATACAGCGCCAATTAGGTTTGAAGCGTTATGACCTGTATGGTCTATGGTGCATAAACTACGTAAAGGTATGGGTAAAAGCGGTGAGCGTTACACTCTAGAAGGCATGATAGAGATGGATGAAGGTTATTTTACAGTAGCATCAACCGATATAGAAAAATCTCAAGCTCAGCGTGGTCGAGGAGCAGCAGGTGAAAAGAATGTAGCAGTAATGGCTGAAAGTGTTATTTTAGAAGATATAGAAACTGGTAAGAAATCTAGCCAAGTACCTTACTTTAAGGCTAAGGTATTAAATACACATTCTTCAGAAGAGATTGATGATACCATTGAAAGCTCATTAGATAAGAGAACTATTGTTTTTTCTGACAAAAGTACTTCCTATGTGGATATATCAGATTATGTAGAACTACATGTTACTGAAAAATCTAGTGAGCAAACCACAAAAGAAACTCTCAAATGGGTTCATATTTTTATAAGTAACGCTAAAATAACACTCTTGTGCAATTATCATAAAATCAAGGGAAAGTATTTACAGCTCTAGCTAAATGAGTTTGTGTAAAGGTAAACAGACAATATTTTGAAGAAAAACTGTTCGATAGAGTGGTTATTGCATCTATAACTGGCATTTGATTTAGGTGTAAAAACGGATATTTTAATTTTAATTGTGTATTTCATCAATAATATTTGCATTTCAACTAAATTTTAATACTTTTGTAGATATAAATGTCTAGGACTTGTTTTTATACCAGTATAGATTATTTATTAGAACAGACCCCAAATCTATGTTCAAATCAGAAAATTTTATTTTATTTATACTCACAGTTTTATTTGTGCAATTTACTTATGCTCAAAAAATTAACGTTGACAATTCTTTATCTGCACAAGCATTAGTAGAGAATTCCTTGCAAGCTGGTTGTATTGTAATAGACAATATTAGTTCTCAAGTTAATGGAAATTCTATTGGTATTGGAAGTTTTGGTTTTTTTGAAAGAGGAATATCTAATTTTCCTTTTGAAAATGGAATGGTTTTAACCACAGGAAATGCAACATCGGCAGGAAACGGAGAAAATAATGAAGAATTAAATGAAGGTGAAACATCATGGTCAACAGATACAGACTTAGAAACTGCTCTTGGCATTACAGGAACTCTCAATGCGACCTCTATTGAATTCGACTTTACTTCAATTTCTGATGTACTCCAATTCAAATATATATTAGCATCGGAAGAATATCTTAATAATTTTCCTTGCCAATATTCAGATGGCTTTGCATTTTTAATTCGTGAAGCTAATACTTCTAATCCCTTTCAAAATATTGCATTAGTACCAGGCACATCTACACCAGTAAATACTACAACCATTAGACCAAATATTGAAGGTTTTTGCGGACCCGTAAACAGTCAATTTTTTGAAGGTTATAATATTGGAGACACTAATTATAATGGCCGTACAACAGTCTTAACAGCAACGGCAAATATAATTCCAAATGTGGTTTATCACATTAAGCTTGTTATCGCCGATCAAACGGATAGAAATTACGATTCTGCTGTTTTTATAGAAGCTAACAGCTTTTCACCTGTAGTAGAATTGGGTGATGATTTTTCTACCTGTGCTAATAGTGTATCACTTAATGGTGATATTAATAATCCAAATGCAGAGTACGATTGGTATTTAAACGGAGGAGTTATAAATGGGGCTAACCAACCGACGTACGAAGCTACTGAAAGCGGTACATATAGCGTAGAAATAAGCATTCCTTTAGGAAATGGCTTTTGTACTGTAGGTGATGAAATTACAATAGATTTAAGTACTACACAAAGTACTACACCTATGACTAATTATCAACTTTGTGATGACCCAAGTAACGATGGACTAGAAATTTTTAATCTAGACACAAAAAACAACGAAGTTGTTAATTCTGTTGTACCTGGAAATTACACAGTGACCTACCATACATCGCTTCAAAATGCCGAAAATGGGACCAACCCAATAAGTGGGAGTTTTGAAAATCAAGTAAGCCCACAAGTTATATATGCACGTATTATTGATAATAACTCTGGTTGCTTAACCATAAATCAATTTCAACTTATAGTAAACCCTAGACCCGAAGCGATAGAGCCTCCATTAATGGAAGTATGTGATGACGAAGTTATTGATGGTTTTACGACGATTAACTTAAATGAAAATGATGATGCCATAACCAATGGACAAGCTAATTTGGTTGTTAGCTACCACATTACAGAATTTGAGGCAAGTAATAATACTAACCCAATTCCGATGCCCTACGTTAACGATAGTCAAACGGATATAGTTTATGCTAGTGTTACAGACCCTAGTACTGGATGTAACTCTACGACAGTGGTAAATATTTCGGTATTAGCACCACCTCCAATTAACAATGCCCAAAATTACTATATAGATGCTTGTGACCAAGAATATGATGGTTTTGCAGAATTTGATTTAACGACAGTAGAAGCTGAAATTTTAAACGGACTTACCAACGTAACAGTAACTTATCATCTATCTCAAGAAGATGCACTTTCTGGAGAAAACCCGATTCCTAATCCAACAAATTTTTCAAATACTACACAAACTGAGCAAATTATATATACAAGAGTTATTGATAATAATACGGGCTGTGCTTCAAATTCTCCTATAGAAATACACCCAAATCTATTATTATCGGCGCCAGATTTTTCGGATTTTCAACTTTGTGATATAGGAAATGACAATAGTGAAGCCTTCAATCTAGAAAGTATAACTAGTTTTATTTTACAAGATATACCAGATGTAACAATTACCTATTATGAAACAGAAGACGATAGAACTAATTCTATAAATCCTATTGACACTAGCGTAAATTACTTTCCCCTTAATTCTCCACAAACTCTATACCTAACCTTAACAAGCCCCACTTGTACTGAACATGAGGAAATTATTTTATATTTAGAACCTATTGTAGAGTTTCCAGATTTACCACAACAAACCGTATGTGACACAGATCAAGATGGAATAAGAAGCTTTAATTTATCAGAATTTGACGAACAGGTTTCTCTAGGTCAACCAGGATATACCGTAACCTATTTTGAAACTCTACAAGATGCCGAAGATGATATAAATCCATTGTCTGTAATTTATCAAAACACAGTAAATCCTTTTACACTCTATACTAGAATAACATCTGAAATAGCCTCATGTACTGATTTGTCAAGTTTCGAAATTTTTGTTAATCCAGCACCAGTAACTACAAATGCAAACCCAATTATTATTTGTGATGATGACCAAGACGGATTTTTTACAATAAATCTCGAAGATAAAATTTCCGAAATCACCAGTACTTTAACAAATATTTCTGTAAGCTTTTTTGAATCTGAAGAAGATGCAATTAGTAATACAAACATGATTATTACTAATACCTCTAACTATAATGCAGAAACAGGTACAATTATTGCCAGAGTAGAAAACACATTGACTAGTTGTTTTACGCTTGAAAATATTTCAATAATTGTAAACACATTGCCTGTATTTCCTGAAATCTCAGAATTTAGATTTTGTGAAAACAATACAGATAACATTGGTGAATTTTTGTTAAGCTCTAAGGATGCAGAGATTTTAAACGGTCAATCAGGAAAAGAAGTTTTATATTTTCTGACGGCAGAAGATGCTGAGTCTGGTGACAATCCTATAGACAAAGACAATAATTTTGAAAATACAGAGAACCCGCAAATCATACATGTCCGGGTTCAAAATATTACGGACACAGATTGTTATGGTATAGATTTCTTTACATTAAATGTGGGTACAAATCCAAATTTCAATGAGCCTACAGACATGTTTGTTTGTGACGATGGCTCTAATGATGCTCTTGTGGAAATAAACCTTAATGAAAAAACTGCTGAAATAAGTGAAGGCATAGCGGAAGATTTAACTGTAACTTACTATAGAAGTTTTGAAGATTTTCAAAATCAAAGTAATCCTATAACTGAAAACACATTTACTAATATTGCTAATCCTCAGGAAATTTTTGTAACCATAGAAAATGGGACAATTTGTTATTCTAGCGCATCGTTTATTATAAATGTTACACCTGTACCAACAGTATCTACAATAGCGCCGTTTGAAGATTGTGATATAGATTACAACGAAAGTATTTTATGGGATTTAACGCAAGCTGAAATTAATATTTTAGACGTTAGACAAGATAATATGGTAGTAACATTTTTTACCTCCGAAGAAGATGCCGGTAGCGATACAAATCCTATTTCTGAACCAGAGAATTTTGAAAACACTACAAATCCTCAAACCGTTTTTATGAAAGTGGTAAATACAGATTTTAACTGTCCTATAGTTTTACCAATAGAACTCAACGTAATTTCACCACCGGTATTTAACGACTTTAGCAGTGTAAACATTTGTGATAATGACACTAACACTTACGAGATTAGTCAGATTAATAATATCATTGTAAATAACCCAGATAATTTAAATATTACCTATTATACAAATGAAAATGACGCCATAGCGATTGAAAATGAAATTACTGGCGAGTACAATTACCAAACTAATAACGACATTATATATGCGCGGCTTGAGGATGCAGTAACGGAGTGCTTCTATATATATCCGTTTATGCTTATAGTTATTGAGTCACCTGTTGCAAACATGCCTGATAATTTAGAAAGCTGTGATGACGACTATGACGAACGACTTATTATCGATTTAACCATCCAAACTCCAATAATTATTGGAGCGCAAGATGATACTTTTTTAGAAGTTACCTATCACAACTCTGAGGTAAGTGCTATAAGTAATACAAACCCGCTTGAGAACCTGTACAATACTACAAACGGTGAAATTATTTTTGCTAGAGTTACCAATACAACTACCCAATGTTTCGAAGTCACACAGTTTAGTGTTATTATTTACCCATTACCAATAGTTGATATAGGACCCCAAACGATTTGTCCTGAAAATTTTCCACTAAAGGTTGATGCAGATACTGGTTTTGATGGTGACGAATACTTATGGTCAACTGGTGAACTAACATCAGACATTGAAATTACTGAAATAGGAACATATAGTGTTACCGTTACAACTCCCAATGGATGCGTCACAACAAGTGAATTTAATGTTATTATCTCTGAACCTGCAAATATTGAAGTAATCGAAACAGTTGATTTCTCAGACCCTAATAACATAACAATAACTGTAACTGGAATTGGTGATTATCTTTTTCAACTAGATGATATGGAACCTCAAACCTCAGGATTTTTCGAAAATGTTGGCCTGGGATATCACACATTAACAATTATAGATATTAATGGTTGTGCGTCAGTAACAAAAGAAATCCTTGTTATTGATGCACCTAAACACATGACACCAAATAATGATGGAGATTTTGACACATGGCATATTGTTGGTGTAGAAACATTGCCAGGTACAGTAGTCTATATCTTCGATAGATATGGTAAACTATTAAAACGACTTAACCACAATTCCTATGGTTGGGATGGCACTTATAATGGTAACTTAATGCCAGCTAGTGATTATTGGTGGACTGCCGACGTAAAAGGAGGTGATATAGAGTTTACTGCTAGTGGGCATTTTGCACTAAGAAGATAGTCTATCAAAATTTAACACTTTACAAAAACTGATGAGATTAGTGATGTTTATATTTACTATGCTTTTTTGATCCGTTTTTATGAAATACGCTTTTCTTGTATTTAGCCTATTTATTTACTATATATTACAACTGCTCAGAATATAACTGTAGATAGTCAGTCCTTAACGCCACAACAACTCATTGAGGATGTTTTAATAGATAGTGACTGTATAGAAAACGTGT
Source organism: Winogradskyella sp. (assembly GCF_013042245.1). Taxonomy (GTDB): domain Bacteria; phylum Bacteroidota; class Bacteroidia; order Flavobacteriales; family Flavobacteriaceae; genus Winogradskyella. Next base: position 64,739 of record NZ_JABDQL010000148.1, read on the forward strand.
TAGTTACCAATGCTGTAAGTGGCAACTTTGGAGGCTCCGAATTTAGCTATGGTTCATTTGACGCTACAGAGGAACAACATTTCCTTTTGAGCGTGGTATTGTTTTAAGTACCGAAAGATTAAGCAATGTTCCTGGTCCAAATGACTCACTAAGTGATGATGATGCTCCTAGCTGGGATGGTAACTTCGACTTAGAGCTTGCTCTTCAACAAACGGCCACTTTAAACGCCACAATTATAAAGTTTAACTTTACAGCGATTACCAATCAGATTTCATTTAGATATTTATTTGCGTCTGAAGAGTATAGAGAAAAGAACCCCTCTACGGGTCAGTTCTCTGATGTTTTCGGGTTTTTAATTAAAAGAGCAAATAGTGATGACCTTTATGAGAATATTGCGTTAGTGTCTGGTACTACAACACCTGTAAAAGTAACAACAGTTACACCAGGAGTTCCTAGTAGTTGTCCACCTCAGAATGAAGCCTTTTTTTACCAATTTAATGAAATAAATCCTGCTCTATCACCAATGAACTTTAATGGACAAACAGATATTTTGAAAGCAACGGCTAATTTAATTCCTGGGGAAGAATATAATATTAAACTAGTAATCGCTGATGAACTGAACTTCAGATTTGATTCTGCTGTCTTCCTTGAAGCAGGGAGTTTTCAACTTACCAGAGACTTGGGTGTAGACCGGTTGTTATCGAATTTTAATCCTATTTGTGAGGGAGAAACAATAACATTAGATGCCACATTAGCTGGAAATAATGAATATGACTGGTTTAGAGATGGTATCTTAGTCCAATCTGACCCAATTGGTTGTAATACATGTGGTACTTATGAAGTTTCTCAACCAGGAGCATATACTGTAGAGGTTTCACTAGATAATTCAAGTTTTGCCTATGGAGATGTTGTGATAGAATATGGTACAAATCCAATCAGCAGCCATGTAGTTTTAATTGAGTGTGATGCTAACCAAGATGGCAACATTCTATAATTTACTTGATGCTACTGCAGATGTACGTAATAATCCTGACTTAACGGTAAGCGGTTTCTTCTTATCCGAAATGGATGTTATTGATTTTAATAACCCAATTCCATCATCAGCAAATTTTCAAAATTCGATACCTAATCAAATTATATATGCTAGAGTCGAAAACCCATTTGAATGTATTGACATTGCTGAAATGGAACTTCAAATTTCAAACAATCTATTAAACATTCCAAGCATTGAAACTTGTGATTTTGTAGAGCTTGACGGGTTTATAACATTTGATTTAGATGAAGTTAATATGGCTATCGCAAATCAAATTCCACCTAATACTGATGTAAGTTACTATGAAAATGATGCATTTACTGGGAATAATCAACTAGATTTAAATTACAGTAGCACTATGCAAATGCACAAACAATTTTTGTTAAAGTACAAAGCAACGGGGATTGTTATGTTATATCAGAGGTCAACTTAGAAGTATTATTTACACCAGAAATTATGGAAGATAAAACCGTAATTTATTGTACTAATACTTTTCCCGAAACCATAAGACTATTTGGAGGTGTCTTAAACGATTTACCAAACAATTACCTATACGAGTGGCAATTCAACGGAACAACAATTACACAAAATACATTTGCAATTGATATTAATGAAACTGGCGTCTATACAGTGGTCATTACAGACCCAAATGGTTGTAGCAACACTAGAGACACTACCGTTTTACCTTCAGAGATTGCAATGATTAATAATATTGATGTCATTGGGACTGACAGGATAAACACCACCACAATTATTGTAGACGGCAATGGAGATTATCAGAATGCTTTAGATGATGAAAACGGACCATATCAAGACTCTAATATTTTCAGTAATATCCTACCCGGTTTTCATACCTTGTTTGTCAGAGACAAGAATGGTTGTGGTATTATTTCCGAAATATTTTCAGTTTTAGGCTTTCCAAAATTCTTTACACCCAATGGCGATGGCCAGAATGATTTTTGGCAATTAGAAGGTGTTAACTTTCAACTCTATCCTAATCTAAGGGTTACAATTTATGACCGTTTTGGAAGATTAATTACTCAGCAAGATGCCAATAGTTATAGCTGGGACGGTATGCATAATGGCACACAATTACCGAACACAGATTATTGGTTTACAGCTAACTTTGGAGATGGTAGAGTGTTTTCTAGTCACTTTGCACTTAAGCGTTAAAATTAATTTAAGGGTACTTTTACATTCGGAATGCCAACTCGTTTATCGTAACTTTGCTTTATGCGATTTAAGATTGAATCTGAATTTAAACCTACTGGCGACCAACCTCAAGCTATTAAGCAACTAGCTGAAGGCATTACAAATAATGAGCGCTACCAAACCCTGCTTGGTGTAACGGGCTCAGGTAAAACCTTTACCGTTGCCAATGTGATTGAAGAAGTGCAACGCCCAACTCTAGTTTTGGCACACAACAAAACTTTGGCGGCGCAATTATATTCTGAATTTAAACAGTTTTTTCCAGACAATGCTGTAGAATATTTTGTCTCCTATTACGACTACTACCAACCTGAAGCCTACATTCCTGTTTCTGGGGTATACATTGAAAAAGATTTATCTATTAACGAAGAAATTGAGAAAATGCGTCTTAGCACAACCTCTTCCCTACTTTCAGGTAGACGTGATGTTTTAGTCGTCGCTTCTGTTTCTTGTTTATATGGTATTGGAAACCCTGCAGAATTTCAGAAAAACGTGATAACGCTTGAACGCGACCAAGTGATTTCTCGCACAAAATTATTACACATGCTCGTTCAGAGTTTGTATTCACGAACAGAAGCAGATTTTAAAAATGGAAACTTCAGGATTAAAGGAGATACAGTAGATATTTTTCCAGGATATTCGGATAATGCATTCCGTATTCACTTTTTTGGCGATGAAATTGAAGAAATTGAAGCTTTTAATCCACATTCACGCGAAATTATTGAACGCTACGACCGTTTGAATATCTATCCTGCAAATATGTTTGTAACATCTCCTGATGTACTTCAAAATGCAATACATAATATTCAAGATGATTTGGTTAAACAACACGACTACTTTAAGGATATTGGTAAACACCTTGAAGCAAAACGACTTAAAGAGCGTACCGAATTTGATTTAGAAATGATTCGTGAACTAGGTTACTGTTCTGGTATTGAAAATTATTCACGTTACCTTGATGGTCGTGCTCCAGGCACGCGTCCTTTCTGTTTGCTAGATTATTTTCCTGACGATTATTTAATGGTTGTTGATGAAAGTCATGTCACTATTTCTCAGGTACACGCCATGTTTGGTGGTGATAGAAGTCGAAAAGTTAATTTGGTAGATTACGGTTTTCGTTTGCCAGCTGCCATGGATAACAGGCCATTAAAATTTGAAGAGTTTGAAGCACTACAAAATCAAGTCATTTATGTTTCTGCTACACCTGCTGATTACGAAATGCAAAAAACAGATGGTGTTTATGTAGAGCAGGTCATACGACCTACAGGTCTATTAGACCCAATTATTGAAGTACGTCCAAGTCTGAATCAAATTGATGATTTAATTGAAGAAATTCAAACCCGAGTAGAAAAAGATGAGCGTACTTTAGTAACAACTCTTACAAAAAGAATGGCAGAAGAATTGGTTAAATATTTAAGCCGAATTTCGATTAGGTGTCGCTATATACACAGTGATGTGGACACTCTTGAACGTGTTGAGATTATGCAAGATTTACGTAAAGGTATTTTTGATGTTCTGGTAGGTGTAAATTTGCTTAGAGAAGGTTTGGATTTACCAGAGGTATCTCTTGTTGCCATATTAGATGCAGACAAAGAAGGTTTTCTGCGCAGTAATCGCTCATTAACGCAAACAGTTGGTAGAGCAGCAAGAAACCTCAACGGAAAAGCGATAATGTATGCTGATGTAATCACTAAGAGTATGCAGAAAACTATTGATGAAACTCAATACCGTCGCGGAAAACAGATTGCTTATAACACCAAACACAATTTAGTTCCTAAGGCATTAAATAAAAGCTTAAATAGCGCATTAGCAAAAAATTCGGTAAGTACTTACCGAACAGAGCTTGATGCTAAATTAGCGGCAGAACCTGAAAGTAAGTACTTGACTAAAAGCGAACTAGAAAAGAAAATTAGAGACACCAGAAAACAAATGGAACAGGCTGCTAAAGCTTTAGACTTTATTGAGGCAGCACGTTTTAGAGATGAGATTACTGCGTATCAAGAACGTCTAGAAAAACTAAAGGTTAAATAGCTATTAGTTATACTGCACCTTAAAAATATCAATCAAAAAATCTGGTGGTACAATTTTATTAGGAAAACTCTCCATTAAATCCAAAACACGATTAATAGACTCTTGACTTAACCCCATACGCAATCCAAAGTTATGGATTTTAACCAATTGTTTTGCAGACGTATTTTGATCTAAATTCATTAATAAGATTAGTCGATGAAATTGAACAATACGTTCACTATACGATTTTAAATTTACATAGGTTACTGGATGTTCAAAAAGATAATTAAAATCTTCTTGAGAAATCTCTAACTGTTTAGCAATGCTCAACAGAAATTTATTCTCTACAGATTTTAAACTTTCATCCTTCTGTGAAAATGCTATCATTTCTGATAGTAGGCTTAATTTTTGAACACGATTAATCATTAATAAATATTCCAAGGATTTAATTATTATAAAGTTAAGAAGACTCGCTATTTTATTGTCGTCTATATGATGTCTCTTGTCGAAAATAAATAAGTAATTTATCGGTATTTTTTCACTTTTATCAACTTTAGCCCTGTAGAATAACATGATATACAATCTTATTTATTTAGTGTTTTTCATTATTTATCCAAAAAATATAGTAGCTCAAAGTACTGAATAAAAGAAAGTTAAAACTTTTACCATAGCATGTCCTCAACTTAAAACCTTTAAAAGAATATGGATTCATTTACCAGAAGATTATGAAAAACCTAGTAAATAATCCTCGGGGCAAGCCCACGAGGCATTAAAATAATTTCAATTGATTATTCTTTTTCAAACTTTTATAATCCTTTTCAACACCTTGTTCCTTAACATAATTTGCTATCAATTTTTCAG
>NZ_JABDQL010000153.1 GCF_013042245.1 Winogradskyella sp.
AGTTAATCTAGAAACTGTATGACCATTTACCCTTTGATGTGACATAAAAACAAAGGTAGGTATTTTTAGAAGCTAAAGCGGATGCACTAAAGTGCATAGTTTTAACTATTTTTGGGACCAATAAATTCAGCTCTATAACCGGCATTGTCATTTCCTCTTCCTTTTTCAGCAAGCTCAATGACAGTGTCTACACTTGCATTATTGAAATATTGTGATTGTCTAAGTTGCATTCCAAATAATGCTACAGCAGAAGCAAAATTCATATCTGTTGAAGCTTTAATAATTTCTGTATTTTGTATATGAACCATTTCTATACTCTTTAAAGCATCTGGTTTTTTGTATCTGAATTTTACAGTAAACAACTCATCGGAATACTTATTTACCATTTTTGTTTCAGTATATTTTAAATTTGAAACGTTTTTTAAGTACTCCGTATCAACACCGACAGGTACAATTTCATATAAAGCTGTTACGGTGTGTCCACTTCCTAACTCGCCAGCATCTTTTGTATCATCTATAAAATCTTCGTCATTAAGCAATCTGTTTTCATAACCAATAAGTCTGTATGCTTGTACTTTTTTAGGATTAAATTCTACTTGGATTTTTACATCCTTTGCTATAGTGTAGAGTGTTCCTCCAAATTCTTTTCCGAAGACTTTATTAGCCTCTTGCATAGTATCTATATAAGCATGATTACCATTGCCTTTATCGGCTAAGGTTTCAAGTTTAGAGTCTTTATAATTCCCATAACCGAAACCTAAAACGGATAAAAACACGCCTGACTTTCGTTTCTCTTCTATTAATATCTCCATTGCTTTATCAGTAGAAGCACCAACGTTAAAGTCTCCATCAGTAGCAAGAATAACTCTATTATTTCCATTCTTTTTAAAGTTCTTTTCTGCCAATTTATAAGCAAGCTCAATACCAGCACCACCAGCTGTAGAACCACCTGCATTAAGCTTATCTAAAGCATTTATTATTAGCTCCTTTCTATTTCCAGAGGTTGGTTCTAAAACTACACCTGCAGCTCCAGCGTATACAACTATTGATACCTTATCTTGTTTACGCAACTGATTTACTAATAACTTAAAAGCCGATTTTAAGAGTGGTAACTTATTGTGACTACTCATAGACCCAGAAACATCTATTAAAAATGTAAGATTAGAAGCTGGTAATTCTTTATTAGTATAAGTTTTTCCCTGCAAAGCTATTCTTACCAAGTTTGTATTTTGATGCCAAGGTGTTTTTACAACTTCTGTATTTATAGAAAATGGATGCTCATGTGTTGGTTGTGGGTAATCATAATTAAAATAATTTACCATTTCTTCAATCTTTACAGCATCTGGCTGAATAGTTTCACCATTATTAATCATTCGTCTTACATTGCTATACGATGCTTTATCTACATCTATTGAGAAAGTGGATAAAGGCGAAAGTGTTGTTCTTTCGAAACTATTTTCTTCAATAACAGTATAAGTTTCGTTAGAGTTTATTCTAAAATTACCTTGATGTGTCGTTATAACCACACAACCATTTTTAGCTATGTTTCCAAATTTTCGTCTGGCTTCGGCTTTAGAATATTTATTCTTTATTTCTATCTGATTTTTAGGTAAGTTTTCAATAATAAAATTAACCTCTTTTTTTATTGGCATACCATCTACAATGTATAGTAAATCTTCATTTTTAACTTTAGCCTTATTTGTAGTAACCACGACTACTCCACTAGCAGCACGACTTCCATAAAGAGCTGTTGCATTAGCATCTTTTAAAACTGAAACTGACTTTATATTCTTAGGGTCTAATTGCTTTACAGAATTTGATTTTACTGACCTACCATCAATAACGTATAATGGTTCTTTACTACCCGTTAAGGAATTAGTTCCTCTAACCCTAATTTGTATACTCTTTTTAGGCTCTCCGAGACCTTTATTAACATTAACACCTGCTGCTTGACCTTGTAAATTAACTATCGATTTACCATTTATCTCACTCGCTAATCTATTATGATAAGCTTTTTGCTTGCGTCGTTTTAATTGTGCTTGAGATAGTGATGAATAGTTGCGACCAGATATACTTCCGTATGCTACAACTACTATTTCTTCTAATCTGGCACTGTCCTCTTCTAGGGCTACGTTAATTATTTTACTTTGTCCAACCACTTTTGTAGTGGTTTTCATACTAACAAAAGAGAATACTAAAATATCACCGACGTTAGTTTTAATAGAATATTTACCATCAAAATTAGTTTGCGTGCCGTTTGATGTTCCTTTAACTGCAACGTTAGCTCCAGGTAATGGTAAACCATCAGTTGAGGACGTGACAATACCTGAGATGTTTATTTGTTGTGCTTGAAGCTGAAAAACAAAAAATATAATTGTGATAATCTGTAATAGTTGTTTCATAATTTTTAGTGTTTGGTAATTATTAATTTTTAATAACTTGGATAATTTCTGGTAAGAGTGCCAAAGCTGAAAGTACAACTGCTACATCTGTGCCTTTAGATTTTGCGGGTGCAACATTAGCTGCAAGATTAGGGTTAGCTGATGAACTAGTGTTTATAATTCCTTTACGCTCAGGAAGTCTTACCATAATCACTTTGTTATTATAGCCTTCTTCAAAATTCACATCGGCATATTTGTAAGCAAACTCGATACCGTCTTTAGCGAAGGCTTCAATACTTTCTTTAGGATGCTCTATTGTATAAAGCATCTTTTTCAGTTCTACAGCAGTACTTTTCTGAAGCGCAATTCCACTATAATTATTGTAAGTTGCAATACTGATATAATCGTCTTCGCTAAGACGCCTTGATAAGAGTTTAAAGCTTTGTTTTAAAATAAATTTATTGAGTTAGTCATTTAATTTCCGTACATTTAAGTCAATAAAATTAGGATAATGGAACAATTTGAAGGACAAGATATACTAAACTTTATAAAAGAATTTCCAAATGATGAGGCTTGCAAAGT
>NZ_JABDQL010000154.1 GCF_013042245.1 Winogradskyella sp.
ATCCCAAAAGCGATATCCCCAATAGGGCTGTTTTACTAAGATTATTTCTAAATTCAACGGTTCCGTTCAACAGGAGTTTTCATTGTTCGTCCTGCGGACGCAACGAAAACTTAGTTGTTGTGTGCAGGCTTTTTCTTTTTCCATATTTTTCTAATATTCGGACTAATTATTTTCAAAATCAAATAGTCAATGATTAAGCTTACTATTAAAAAGATGTATTGATAATCCAAATCAATTTTATCTCCTAAATTTCCATTAATATATTCGGTTATTAGCCAAGTTGGGGCAATTCCTTTTGCATAATATGCTATAAAATAATTCCACGAGAAACTTTGCAAACCAGCAATTTTTGAAGTCGGTTCAGGTAAAGTCAGATAAAGAATTAGAAAAAATAGAATTTCAATTCCTAAAAGTAAAAGCAAGGACTTTTTGGTTTGGTTTAAGCCGAGTAAGTTTAGATTCGGATTTTTAAATCCAAATATAATCCAAGGTATTAGTAGTAGAAATGAAATCATCGGCTATCCTTTCCATTGAGATATTATCTCGTTATTTACTTTATATACAATTCTATTTTTTTCAATTACAAGGTCATTCCATTTGTCAATTCTCATTTTAGTAAATTGAGTATGAAATTCTCCATTTACACCATTCCTTCCTGTATTTATTTCGTATAGGCTTTTTGTTAAATTCTTAATCTTTTCAATGGACTGCTTTTGCTCAACTATTTTACCTTTTTCTTTTACATAAGTACTTATATTTTCATTCGGAAGTGAATAAGTCATAAAGCCGTGAGCAATGAAACGTCTTTCTCTATTTATTTGTCCAATATCTGTATTTATTTCACTCCAAATTTTTTGAACTTCAGGAAGTTCTTTTTTAATGAAATCATTTAAAGTGTTTCTTTTTTGCTCAAATGAATAACCGATGTATTTTGAAAGAAATTTGTCTTTATTTCTTGGGTCAAATTCCGTTAAAGTGCATAAAATTGCAAGTCCAAATTCGAGCTCTGAAAAAGCGATAATGAAAGCACCAATGGCTTCTTTAAATTTTCTGTCATTTTCAAAAATATCGTTCATTTTTTTAGCTTGCACACAACGTGTTTATATGCGTTATTAAATGTTCTATAATATGACGAATTAGAGGGATAACGCTTATTTTTATATTCTTATTTCACTCTAACGCTATCTGGGACTAACACTGTGTAATCACCATTGTTTCTAATAACATCTCGAACAATAGAAGAGGAAATATACGAAGTTTTAGCAGCTGTTAGTAAAAAGACGGTTTCAATTTTAGAAAGTTTTCTATTGGTATGCGCAATTGCTTTTTCAAATTCAAAATCGGCAGGATTTCTCAGTCCGCGAAGTATAAACTTTGCATCAATTTCTTTGCAATAATCTACAGTGAGACCTTGGTAAGTTGTTACTTTGACTTTGGGTTCATTTTTAAAGGCTTTTTCTACAAATGTTTTGCGCTCTTCGAGTGAAAACATATACTTTTTGTCTGCATTTATGCCAATAGATACTACAATCTCGTCAAAGAGTTTTACACCACGTCTTATAATATCGTAGTGTCCTAATGTTAAGGGGTCAAAGGACCCTGGGAATAGTGCGCGTTTCATTATATTTTTTTAGGATAAAGCATATATTTTCTGAGATTAAAGATAGGTAATTAATCTCTGTCTATCCGATATATAATTTCATCGACATAGAGACCTTGTACTTCTTCAATCGTATAACTAGCTGTATTTTCAATTTTTTGGTTTCAAAATCATATAAATACTGTCTGATGCTACACTTGTTACTTTTGCAGTAGTATAATAGTTAGCACTGCTACCTGTAGTTCTGTAAACATCTCCAACTAAAGGTTTATCAATATATATAGCTTCATTTTCTTTGTCTTTTGAATTTGAATAATAAATTCCTGCAAAAATTAAAGCTGTAATTCCTAGACCAGCAAAATACTTTATTGGAACACCGCTGTGTTTTTCTAATTTAAATTTCTCTTGAATTTGATTGGGTAGTTCTTTGAGTTTGTATGTGCGTTTGCAATGGTCACATTCTAGAACATTAGTTTTACCCATAGGAAAAACAAGTGTCTAGTATAGGTAAGCGTATTTTAAAAAAAAAACTGTATGTCATTGATGTTTGTTCATTGCAATTTGGGCATGTAACATTGTTTAGTCTAATGTCTTTTAGTCGAGACGCGTTTGTACCATAAAATACCATTTAATTAGATTGATTGGTTAGTTAGGTTTAAATATAAAAATTATTTTTTTATCGATTCCTCAATAGTATTACCAAACAAATCTTTAAGACCTATACCTGCTTGGGCAGCTTGCTGAGGCAAAATACTTTCTTTGGTTAGTCCGGGAACCGTATTGACTTCAAGAAGATAAGGCTCATCGTTTTTAAAGATAAATTCGCTACGGCTAAAACCTTTGAGTTTAAGAATTTTATATATTTTTTTGGCCACACGTGTAACTTTGGTTGCGTAGTCATCAGAAATTCTTGCTGGTGTAATTTCTTGTGATTTACCCTCGTATTTGGCTTGGTAATCAAAGAAATCGTTCTCTGAAACGATTTCTGTAATCGGTAAGACCTTGGTTTCGCCTTTATAAGAGATGACACCTACAGAAACTTCAACGCCATCCAAAAATTGTTCGATAATAATCTCGTTATCTTCTTTAAAAGAAAGTTTAATAGCGGCTTTTAAATCTTCTTTTTTATACACTTTTGAAATTCCAAAACTACTTCCAGCTTTATTTGCTTTTACAAAACAAGGTAAACCGACTTTAGTTATTATCGCATCTTCATTAATTGTATCGCCGTGGTTAAGGTAATAGCTCTCAGCTGTTTTAACACCGAAAGGTTTTAGGGTTGCTAACAAGTCTCTTTTATTAAAGGTTAAAGCAGCCTGATACATGCTACAACTCGTCTGCGGGATATTTAATAACTCAAAATAGCCTTGCATATAACCGTCTTCTCCAGGAGAACCGTGTATGGCATTAAACACACAATCAAAAGTAATTTTTTTGTTATTAATAGTTACTGAAAAATCATCTTTATTTACAGGAGTTTCTTTAGCATTATCATCGACATAAACCCATTTGTTTTTAAAAATATGAATAGCATAAGGGTTATACTTACTTCGGTCTAAAGTTTCAAAAACTACAGCACCACTTTTTAGCGAAATCTCATATTCACTAGAGTAACCACCCATAATAATTGCAATGTTTTTCAATATAATAACCTTTAGAAATTGTTGTTATGTAAATGTATCAATATTTTTATTTCAACGCTAAAAATCGATTTGTAATTTACAAGCGTATATAAAAAAATAGAACTCAATAATCCTGAAAACTAGAATTTCATTAGTTTTGTCAACAATAATTTAGCAAATGAGTATTATTAAATTCATAACAAGTAAAGTTTTCTTCAAGCAATTGGCTTTAGCTGTTGTTGCAGTTGTAGTTTTCTGTTTTTTACTATTAAAATGGTTAGATGCAACTACAAATAATGGCGAATTTGTAACCGTACCAGACCTTAAAGGAAAATCTTTACAAACGGTAGAAATAGAGTTGGCCGATAATGATTTGGTAATGCAAATACAGGATTCTGCAAATTATAATCCTAATTATCCAAAGTTTTCTGTAATTGAACAAGACCCAATAGCTGGTGCTCAAGTCAAGGAAAATAGAAAAATATACTTGACACTTAATCCATCTGGATATAGAAAGGTCGCTGTGCCTAATATATTGCGACGTACACTCAGACAGGCAAAACCTACATTAGAAGCTCTGGGGTTTACCATGGGAGAAAAAACGTATGTCGATAACATAGGAAAAGATGTTGTTTTGGGTATAAAGCAAAACGGCAAAGACCTAAAAATCGGTGATAAACTGCCTTTAAAATCTAAAATAGATTTGGTCTTGGGCAATGGTAAACGTGCTTCTTCAAACTAAGTATGGATACTACACCAGAACTCCCACCAAACAATGAGCTTTACGAGCATTATAAGTTTATTGTAGAAAAAGGTCAGCAACCACTCCGTATTGATAAATACTTAATGAATTTTGTAGAAAATGCCACCCGTAACAAAATCCAAGCAGCAGCAAAAGATGGAAGTATATTTGTAAATGACGTACCTGTAAAATCGAACTATAAAGTAAAACCCAACGATATCATTCGTGTAAAATTTGAGCATCCACCTCACGAAAATTTATTGGTTGGTGAAGATATAGATATTGATATTGTTTATGAAGATGATGATTTGTTGGTTGTGAACAAACCAGCTGGGATGGTTGTGCATCCAGGTCATGGTAACTATTCAGGAACGTTAATTAACGCATTAATTTTTCACTTTGATAATTTACCCAAAAACTCAAGTGACCGACCAGGACTAGTACATCGTATAGATAAAGATACTAGTGGATTGTTAGTTGTAGCTAAGACTGAAAACGCCATGAATCATTTGTCTAATCAGTTTGCCCAAAAAACATCCGAACGTGAATATATCGCTATAGTTTGGGGAAATCTAAAAGAAGATGAAGGTACTATCGAAGGAAATATTGGTCGTCATCCAAAAAACAGATTACAGAATACCGTTTTTGAAGGTGATGATGCTTATAAAGGTAAGCCAGCCGTTACACATTACAAGGTTATAGAACGCTTAGGTTACGTCACTTTAGTAAGTTGTAAGCTAGAAACGGGTCGTACGCATCAAATTCGCGTGCACATGAAACATATTGGTCATACCCTTTTTAATGACGAGCGTTATGGTGGAAATTTAGTTTTAAAAGGTACCACATTTACTAAATACAAACGGTTTGTTGACAACGCGTTCAAAGTATTACCACGCCAAGCGCTTCATGCCAAGACGCTAGGATTTGAGCATCCAACCACTGGCGAGTTTATGCGTTTTTCTAGCGAAATTCCTAGTGATATACAAGAGTGTATCGAAAAATGGAGACACTACGCCAAGCACGCTAAAGACTAATTGCCAATAGAAAAGACTTATGGGTCTATCAAAAAATCTTTTTATAAAACCTTTAGGTTTGCACTAATAGATTGTAATTTTGATGTAGACAAAAATTGCACTATGAAACTCGTATTATCACCAGCTAAATCTTTAGATTTTGAAAGCAAATTGCCTACACCAAAAACAACCGAAAGTTGTTTTTTGGCAGAAGCAGAGCGCATCAATAAACTATTGAAGAAGAAATCTCCAAAAGCCTTATCTGAGCTGATGCATATTTCAGATAATTTAGGGCAACTTAATTACGAGCGCAATCAAGAATGGACTTTGCCATTTACAAAAGACAATGCGCGTCCAGCAGTTTATGCATTTAACGGTGATGTGTATCGTGGCTTGGATGCATATACTATAGATTCGAAGAAGCTAGATAAAGTAGAAGATACTGTGCGTATCATCTCAGGATTGTATGGTATTTTAAAACCATTGGATTTAATACAACCTTACCGTTTAGAAATGGGAACAAAATTTCCAGTAGGTAAAAACAAGAATTTGTATGAATTCTGGGGAAAAAAAGTAACGCAATCACTAAACGATGAGTTAGAAGACGACGAATTGTTTTTAAACTTAGCCAGTAACGAGTACTTTAAAGCGATAGATACAAAATCCTTAAAAGTACCTGTGATTACTATTAATTTTAAAGAATTTAAAGGCGATAAGTATAAGACGATAGCAATTTTCGCAAAATTAGCACGTGGTTTAATGACGCGTTATATCATTGATACAAATGCTAAGACTTTAGAAGATATTAAAGGTTTTAACCTCGACAACTATGGCTTTAGTGAAGAATTATCTTCAGATAATGAATTGGTTTTTGTGAGATAGTTTCTATCTTTAAAAATCAATACTAACTGATGCATTATTACTTATTTATTGCTTTACAGGCTTTCTGTATATATCATATATACAAAAATCAGAAGTCCTATTATTGGTTCTTTATAATCTTTTTTATTCCTCTAGTTGGTGCGATTATTTATTTGATTACTCATGTATTTACAAGTGGAGATGTAAATAAGATTCAAAATGAGTTAACTTCAATAGTTAATCCTACCAAAAAGATTAAAGATTTCGAAAAGAAGATTCAATTTTCAGACACTTATGCCAGCAGAGTCGATTTGGCGGACGCTTACTTTGAAATAGGTGCATACCAAAATGCAATCAGCAATTACGAAAAAACTTTAGAAGACGAAGTCCAAAATTCAGTTTATTCCTATCAACAGCTTATCCTTTCGTATTTTCAATTAAAAGATTTTGATAATGTACTTCGTTATGTCGAAAAGATTAAGGGTAAGCCTGAGTTCAAAGGTTCTAAGCAACAATTTTGTTATGGATTAGCACTGAGAGAAAAAGGAGAGCTAGACCTTGCTGAAATTCAATTAAAAGCGATTGATAGACCATACTCAAATTATAGTGAACGTTTACAGCTTGCTAAATTTTATTGGTCCCAAAAATAGTTAAAACTATGCACTTTAGTGCATCCGCTTTAGCTTCTAAAAATACCTACCTTTGTTTTTATGTCACATCAAAGGGTAAATGGTCATACAGTTTCTAGATTAACT